>JBDTOV010000005.1:0-82113 GCA_039933035.1 Ginsengibacter sp.
AAAATATGTCCAATTCGTAATCATTTTTGCCAGATCATTACTTTTTTTTAACCCCCTTAGATTGAATATGGATACAATTAGAGTTGCCATAGCTGATGATCACCAAATTTTCAGAAAAGGTGTTATACTTTCTCTTAAGCCATACCATAATATAGAATTTGTTCTTGAAGCTGAAAACGGAGAAGAATTAATTCAGGGAGTTGAAAAAGCTAAACCGGATATCGTACTGATGGATCTTAAAATGCCTGTGAAAGATGGCATTGAAACCACCAAATACCTTAACAAACACTTTCCCGAAATTAGAATACTGATACTCACCATGTACGAAGATGAACGCTTCGTAGGTCATTTAATGGATAGTGGGGCAAATGGCTATTTACTTAAAAGTACAGATCCGGAAGAAATAAAACAAGGGATAATGGATGTAATGAGAACCGGGTTCTACCTGAATAATTTCGTAAACCGGGTACTTATCAAAAAAAATTATGCCCGTCAAAAATTTAACCCGAATCTAAACAACGAATTAGTCATAAGCGAAAAGGAAAAAGAAGTGCTTTCACTAGTTTGCCTGGAATACACTGCACAGGAGATCGCTCAAAAAATGGACATCAGTGCACGAACGGTTGAAGCTATAAAAGACAGGCTCATGGAGCGGTTTGGCGTTAAAAATTCTGTAGGGCTTGTTTTCTTTGCAATGAAGAATGGTTTAATAGAATAAAATTGACCAGCAAATTAATAATAAGCCAATGTGGGTAGTGACTATCCCGTTGCGCTTTATTTATCGCCTGCTTACCATTACAATTTAATTTCCGGCACATCTCCTTCTACAATAAGTCTTCCCTCTGTTTTTCTTTGAATTTCTTCGACGGTGACTCCGGGAGCCCTCTCCATCAATTGAAATCCATTTTTGGTTACATTAAGTACAGCAAGTTCAGTAACTATTTTTTTTACACAACCTACACCGGTCAAGGGTAGTGTGCAATGTGACAATAATTTTGAGAGTCCTTTAGGGTTCGTATGCATCATGGCTACAATTATATTTTTTGCACTCGCCACCAGATCCATAGCGCCACCCATTCCTTTCACCATTTTACCCGGAATTTTCCAATTAGCAATATCTCCTTTTTCACTTACTTCCATTGCACCCAGTACTGTGAGGTCAACTTTTCCTGCGCGTATCATTCCGAAACTCATGGCGCTGTCAAAGAAAGCCGAACCCGGTAACGTTGTTATAGTTTGCTTTCCCGCGTTAATCAAATCAGGGTCTTCATTCCCTTCCAATGGAAAGGCCCCCATACCCAATAAGCCATTTTCTGATTGAAAGACAACATCAATTCCCTCCGGGACGTAATTAGCGACCAGGGTTGGAATGCCAATTCCGAGATTTACGTAATAGCCATCTCTCAATTCTTTCGCAATTCGCTGAGCTATTTGATTTTTATCTAACATATTTACCGTGATAATAGAGTGCTTTGAGATTGTCGTAATGAGAAATTTATTTACCAGGCATCACTACAAATGCTTACCGGCTAATTTCTTTACCGTTCTTTGTTCGATTCTTTTCTCATAATTTTCACCTTTAAAAATGCGGTGTACATAAATACCCGGTGTATGAATTTCGTCAGGATCCAGATCACCCGGTAACACCAACTCTTCCACTTCCGCAATGGTAATTTTTCCGGCCATAGCCATAAGCGGGTTAAAATTTCTGGCAGATTTATTAAAGATAAGATTACCTGCAGAATCTCCTTTCCAGGCTTTTACTAATGCAAAATCAGGTTCAAATGCATATTCCATCAAATATTGTTTGCCATTAAATTCACGGGATTCTTTACCATCTGCCACTTCTGTTCCTACACCGGCAGGTGTAAAAAAGGCAGGTAATCCATACCCGGATGCCATGCACCTGGTAGCGAGTGTGCCCTGGGGAATTAATTCAACCTCGAGTTCCCCGCTCAACAATTGTCTTTCAAATTCTGCATTTTCCCCCACATAAGATGCTATCATTTTTTTTACCTGTTTTTGCCGGAGTAACAAACCGATTCCAAAATCATCCACCCCCGCATTATTGGAAATACAGGTAAGATTGTTTACTCTCTTTTTTACCAAAGCTGTTATGCAATTTTCAGGGATTCCACACAAACCAAAACCCCCAAGCATGATCACGCTTCCATCAAAAATATCGCTTGTGGCTTCATCAGCATTTTTAAATATTTTATTCACTTATTTTATGTCGTTTAATTGAATCTATTTTCTTAGGTGTATTTTTTTCTCTCATAAACAATTCATTATCCTTTTGTTTTTGAACGTTCAGACTATCAAAAATCAGGCGCATCATATCGGGATGATTGGTGTACCAGGCGTAGCTTTTGTCAAATGTGGCTGGTGTGATTTTATGAATTCCATATATTTTTTTATTGAGTGCTTTGGTTTCAGTCACTTCATTAGTCGTGGAATCTTTGCGGGCAATTTCAGTGGAAAGTGCCTGTGCTCTTATAACATCCCATAAAATACTTTGCATTTCTTTTGGCTGGATAATTTCCGCCGGAACTTTATTTTTACCCGAACAAGAAACCAGTAAACAACACATTATAATAAAAAAAGTACGTTTCATTATTTGAGTGCCTCTTTATATTTTGAGGCAGAAGATACATCAAGTCGCTGTAAAAACCCGAGCGCTCTTGATTTATCCGGCGGGGCCGCTTTTGAAAATATTTTTATAAGCTCTTCCGTTTTACTCTGGAAAAAAAATTGCAGGATCATGGTATTTGGATTTTCTTCATTAAAATTGTTAAGAAGGTTGAGCACATTCAAAATCTGTACTCTCGCATTCGCTTCTTCATCATAAAGTTTATCCATACCGAGCCGGTAATAATCATATATCGCATCGTGCATAATAGTATACCTGCTGTTCAATAAGTTTTCAGCCAGCCAATAACGGTTCCTTGTGCCATCGAAAGCTTTCCAACCTGAAATATTTTTTCCTTCCGGAGCATTGTTTACGATATTTTGCGCTTTTTGAAAATAAGGATCACCACCTCTTGGCGAAAATGAGTCGTAATCCATTCCCAGGATAATATTTATATAGTAGGCAAATACGGCAGTAAGGTTAGAAACCAACGCATCAGTGCCGGAAACCCTGGTATCGTTAAATTCTAACTGCTGAAACTCAGCATATTTAAATACGATGTCATTATCCTGGAAATTTATTATGGGAGAAATATAAGATGAATTGAACACGGGCCTGCCGGATTGTACAGATAGTGAAGCCTTGTACACATTAGCATCATTTGTAGATTCTAGGTTCAATAAAAAGCTACAGTCAATTTTTTCCTGCTGCGAAAAGTTATCAGTACTCCATTTGCGGTTATTAACGAAATTATTCAAAGCCGTTTGTAAAGTCTCAAATGTTTTTTTATCAACATTATTTGCGACCCGGTTACTAAGTACACTTACTCTTGCCTTAAATTCCTGCGCCCGGCAAATGGTGATAGAAAAACTTAAAAATAAAAGAAGAATTATTCTATACATTTCTATAATTAATAATTGCATTTACAATATCTATAGCAACTTCTCTTTTTGACTTTTTGTTGTAATTGTACTCATTCCCCTTCTTATCAAAAATAATAATTTTGTTAGTACTGTGTCCGAAGCCAGCTCCATCGTCCTTTAAAGAGTTAAGAACAATAAGGTCCGCATTTTTTATTGAAAGCTTTTTAAGTGCATTTTCTTTTTCATTGTTGGTTTCCAATGCAAAGCCCACTAATGTCTGGTGTTTGGTTTTCAATTCACCTGCTTTTAAAAGTATGTCCTTTGTCTTGACCAACTTTAAAGTGAGCGTATCGGCTTGCTTTTTAATTTTTACTTTTGATGGCACTTCTACGGCGTAATCTGAAACAGCCGCAGCCATTACAATAATATCTGACCCGTTTAAATATTTCAAACTTGCTTCATACATTTCCCCGGCTGAAGTGACTTTTGTAATTTTTATGCCATAACGGACAGAAACTTCGGAAGGACCGAGGATGAGGTTTACATCAGCGCCCCGGAAAGACAATTCCTCAGCAACAACGATCCCCATGGTACCTGTAGAACGGTTGCCAATAAATCTTACTGGATCTATTGGTTCAAAAGTAGGTCCCGCAGTTACTAATGCCTTCAAACCTTTTAAACTCGCTTGATTATAAAAACAATCATCGATAGCCCTGGCAATTTCTTCCGGCTCAGCCATTCTGCCTTCTCCTTGCAGGCCACTGGCCAGCTCACCATGATTTACCTGTAACACTATATTGCCATGCTGCTTTAAAATACTAATATTTTTTTCGGTAACAGGATGTTGCCACATATCTTCATCCATTGCCGGAGCTACAAGTACCGGGCACGTGGCAGAAAGATAAACTGCCAGCAAAAGATTATCGCAAATACCATTCGCCATTTTTGCAATGGTATTGCAGGAAGCAGGAGCAATTAACATAAGGTCTGCCCAACGCCCAAGCATAACATGGTTAGCCCACGTCTCCTCGTCAAACAGATCAGAAAGTAATTTGCTGCCTGATAATGTAGAGAATGTCAGTGGTGATACAAAATCCATTGCTGCCTTTGTCATAATTACTTTTACTTCGGCGCCACTTTTAGTTAATAGTCGAAGTAATACAACTGCTTTATAGGCGGCTATACTTCCCGTTATACACAACAAAATTTTTTTCCCTCTGAAAACTTGCTGATCCATTTATGAAAGGTTTATTTTACCTGGATTGAAATGATTGTAATTTTTATTTTTAAATGAAAAGAACATTTATAAGGGGCATATTCAATTAATAAAAATGACGGTATAAAACCGTCATTAAAAGTATCATTTCTTATGCAAAGATTGACATAAAATCATTTGGCACGACAATAAAGAGAGCCGGCCGGTAAGGTCAATCAAAAAGATTGTCCTCATTTCTGCGATAGTATATTTTGTCTTCCATAAATTCTGCTGTCGCCAAAAGCGCGGGATTAGGCATCCTTTCATAAGCTTTTGAGATTTCGATCTGCTCTTTATTCTCATGAATCTCTTCAAGACTATCTGTATGACTGGCAAATTCTTCAAGTTTGTTATGCAACTCCTCTTTGATAGAGATATTAATTTGATTGGCCCGTTTTGCAATCACCGCTATCGACTCGTATAAATTCCCGGTTTTCGCCTTTACATCTGTAAGGTTTTTTGTTTCGACAACATTACTGGTATTAGCGCTCTGTTGGCGTCTTAATTTGCTCATTTTGTATTTGTTTAATATTATTCAGACTTAGGTTTTTATAATCTTCCGCATCTTTCAGCAATTTACTTTCAGGATATCTATCGGCAAAATCAAAATATTCCGTTGATACTTTTTGGTACCGCTCTTCCTGTTTGTCATATACGCTTAACCTCGCGAACTGGAAGTATGATTTAATAGCCATCAACATGTAGTCTTCCCCTTTACGGGATTCCGGATAGGTGTTCAACAAGTTGGTAAACGAAATTCCAGCGGCATGATACTGCTGAAGATTGTAATACAGTTCAGCCGTTTTATAATCTTTCAATTCAAGTTTATTCCTGCATTTAGCAATAATATCATTCGCATCTTTCACTCTCGGGGAATTGGGATATGTATTGATAAATGATTGCATCATACCGATAGCTTTACTGGTATTAACCTGGTCGAGCTCCACTTTGGGAGACTGCATAAAAAACGTATAAGAATGCATATAAGCCACTTCTTCTGCCCGGGCACTATTGGGAAATACCTCCAAAAATCCTTTAAAAAGGTTTTCAGCGTCAAGATAATTTTTTTGATAGAAAGAACAATATGCGTATTTATAGTACAAGTCTTCGAATTTGTCGCTTCCTTTGAAAACAGCAAACAACTCTATATATAATTCCTCTGCATTCTTGTAGTTTTTATTCGCAAAATACTTATCTGCCATTTTTAGCTTATACTCATAATCCTTGCTCTTGAGAATTTTACTAAATTGGGTAGAACATGAGGCTAAAATCAAAAGAGGCATCAATAAACGTATGACTAACTTCATAAAGAGTGGCAAAATTAAGTGATTTTGAACAAAAATGATTTTAAAAAAAATGTATTCAAAATCGAATCAGTTAATGTTTTGATAATTGCAAAAAACCCTTCCAAACCGGAAGGGTTTTATTATTACGTAAAAAAATAGATATATTATTTAGCCTTAATATCGACAGTATTGGCATCACCACCGCCAGTTTCACAGCCAGCGTCTATACGATCTGCACTTATCCCTTCTTTTTCGGTTAAGTAAGCTTTAATAGCAGCTACTCTTTTGTTGCATACCGCCTGGGATGCTTTTGAAGCAGTGGGATAACCAGTAACCATTATGCTACATTCAGCGTTGTTCTTCAATTGAGAAGCTACTGTTGCGAGCATTGCCTTAGCATCGCTACTGATGCTGCTGCTGTTTCCCCTAAAAGAAATACTTGGTAAATCATTGATATGACATTTATTTGTGTCAACCATGACCATGTTTTTACAACATTCAGGGTCAGGACATTTACCCACGCCGTCTGCGTCCACCGGTTGACACTCTGTTGGAGTAATCAATTGCTTGTCTTTACAATCAGGAACTCCATCACCATCTGTGTCTTTAGTAACCCCATGTGTATCAACAGGGCAGCCAGCAGGTGTATTGGGTTCTTTATCGAGTTGGTCAATAACACCATCCCCATCAGCATCATCAAATACAGGCTTAGGTATTTTCATGTGCTTGGGATTATTAATTTCGCTGTAAGCATAGTCAAGTGGATTAATCCACCAGAGAGGCTCAACAGATTTTTTACCGATATTAAAGTTCAGGCCTGCAGAAACATAATTATAAGAATCAAAATCACGTGTTTGAACCGGGTCAACGACAGGGTGTTCCTGCCATTGCTGGCCATCAAGCAAATCATCTTTAATAAATGTAAACCGCTCTTCAATAGCGAGATTTACCCTTTTACCCAATTTAAAAGCAATACCAGCAATCAGCGATCCTGAAGGCTTCAGCGTTTGTCCAAATAATTTAGCAGAATTTGCTTTATTGTTTTGGGCATCTGTTTCGTAACTATCATCCATCATGCTTTTTAACTGGCTGCGAATGTCCTTTCTATTGGTAAAACCCGAACTGGTAACCGAAGTAAAATTGTATGGAGCTGTGCCATTTAAGGCGTTAACTTTTGTGTCATAAATGGTAGCACCAATACCTATACCCGCATAGAGTACCATCCCTGTTTTTTGTTTGTGAAACCGAATATTGTTCAATGTGAAAATACCGTTTAAAGAAAGATCCTGAACATGGGTGCGATAGTTATAGTAAACCGGTTGTAACGTTGTGGAGTTATAGGCAGCCCAGGTTGAATTATTCTTATATCCATAGGAAGGTTTCCAATTTAACCCTTTAGCGCCGCCATAAACGTATTGAAGCCTTAAAGCAAAAACATAACCTAATGCTTTTTGAATATGAACTGAAACCCCGGCAGTGGGTAGTTTTGCAGAAACATCACCACTTACAGAAAAAAGCCCTCCTGAAATTCCAAACTCAATTTCACTGCGGGGTTTTGCCGGGAAATCATACGTATTATTCATAAATTCATTTTGCTGCGCCAGCCCTTTTGACGGAACTACACTCGAGTCATATATGTTATAAACACCGGTGTCCTGGGCAAAAACGCCGAAGGATAATAGGGATAGAATCCCCATTAACAATAATTTGAACAATTTGCTAGGCATAACTTTTTGATTAATGGTTTCTTTGAGAATGGGGTTAATTGTGTGCAAAACTATTAAACGGACACCAGAATCCAAATTTTTTTAGCAATTATTTAGACTTTGAATGGTTTACATTTCGTTGCAATTTTGTAAACATAAGACTATTATGTGAGCAACAACGCTGCACAACCTCCAAAACTCGTATATTTAAAACTTACTTCCGTTATATGGTATTAACAAATGGGCATTCTTACTAATCCAATTTCATACCGTTACAATTATTACTTCCCTATTTGATTCTGTGCTATATTGCCATTTTATAAAATTTATGAAGTTTTCTAAAGACCTTATTGCGGAGGAACTTCGCACTTTCGAACAAAAATTTGCTCAATCAGTAAAAAGCAGTACTCCTTTGCTTGACAGGATTATGAAATACATTATCAAAAGGAAAGGAAAGCAACTCCGGCCTATGTTTGTTTTTTTAAGTGCAAAACTTCATGGAACCGTAAATGAATCAACCTACAGGGCAGCGGCTCTTGTAGAATTATTACACACGGCGACACTTGTTCACGACGATGTAGTAGATGAATCTCTTGAAAGGCGGGGTTTTTTTTCAATAAATGCGTTATGGAAAAATAAAATCGCCGTACTGGTGGGGGACTATTTACTTTCAAAGGGATTGCTTCTTTCTACGGATGCAGGAGATTTCAAGCACCTCCACATTTTATCTGATGCCGTTAAACAGATGAGTGAAGGTGAATTGCTACAATTAGAAAAAGCCCGGAAACTAAATCTCAATGAAGATATTTATTTTGAAATTATAAGAAGCAAAACAGCTTCACTGCTTTCTTCCGCATGTGCTGTGGGTGCATGGAGCACCACCAATAACGAAAATATTACCGCAAAAATGAAAAGCTTTGGAGAAAAGACAGGGATTGCATTCCAGATAAAAGATGATCTCTTTGATTATGGAAATGAGGATATCGGCAAGCCAACCGGAAATGACTTAAAAGAAAAAAAACTAACGCTTCCTTTGATTTATACGCTTAATAATATTCAATCTTCTGAGAAAAGAAAGATTATTTATATTGTCAAAAATCAAAATAAAGATCCGGAAAAAATAAAATATGTCTTGCAAAAAGTAGTGGAAACCGGTGGTATTAAATATGCTGCAAAAAAAATGGAAGAATACCGGGATGAAGCGCTGAAAATTTTATTTGAATTTCCCGAAAGCGATGTCAGAAAAGGCCTGGAAGAACTAGTTCGATATACTACAGACCGAAAGTATTGATTTGCCTATATAATCACCAGCTAATGGACTTAATTTATAAAAACAATTAATTGACCCCTGGGTGGAAAAAAGATGGAAAATATTATCAACTGACGAAAATAAGGTTATTGCGGTGCAGCAAATGCTTCATGTAAGTTCGGCTCTTTGTAAAATTCTTGTGCAAAGAGGTATAGACACTTTCGAAAAAGCCAAAGATTATTTCCGGCCACAAATCTCCCAGCTTCATGATCCTTTCTTAATGAAAGACATGGATAAGGCCGTAGAAAGAATTATGCGAGCCATAAGTAATCACGAAAAAATCCTGGTGTTTGGAGATTATGATGTAGATGGAACGACATCGGTGGCTTGCATGTACAGGTTCTTACAAAAAATTTATACTGATGAAAATATTGCTTTTTATGTGCCACACCGGTACCGGGAAGGTTATGGCGTAAGTAAAATGGGAATTGATTTCGCAAAACAAAACGGATTTACACTTATCATTTCACTCGATTGTGGAATAAAATCTGTAGAACTTATCGGCTATGCGCGGACGATAGGCATCGATTTTATAGTATGTGACCATCACCTGCCGGACCACGAACTTCCTCCCGCTATCGCCATCCTGAACCCCAAACAGAAGGATTGTAATTATCCCTACAAAGAACTTTGCGGTTGCGGGGTTGGCTATAAACTCATTACAGCACTGTCCAAACAATTAGGGCTACCCGAAGACGAATATACCTGTTACCTTGACCTGGTTGTGACTGCAATAGGTGCAGATATTGTGCCTATCACTGGTGAAAACCGGATTTTAGCCTATTATGGCTTACAAAAACTAAACACTTCTCCCTGTGCGGGCATCAAAGCCCTGATAGAATTAAGTGGCGCTCAAAAAAAATTTTCCATCAACAACGTGGTATTTATTATTGCACCACGTGTAAATGCAGCCGGCAGGATGGATGACGCAACTAAAGCCGTGATGATGTTCATTGAGGATGATGTTGCTAAAGCAAAAGAATACGCAGAGATGTTGCACAATGATAATTCTGATCGCAAAGAAGCCGATACCAATATCACCGAAGAAGCACTCGCGATGATAGAAAGTGACGACCTATTGCTGAAACGGAACACTACCGTAGTTTTTCAGTCGCATTGGCATAAAGGTGTGGTGGGCATTGTAGCCAGCAGGCTTATTGAAAAATATTATCGCCCTACGGTAGTACTGGCGCAAAGTGGTGAATTTGTGGGAGGAAGCGCACGAAGTGTACCAGGATTTAATCTTTATGAAGCTATTCACGCCTGTAGGGAATACTTAATCGGGTATGGAGGGCACTTCGCGGCCGCGGGCATGACTATGTTGCCATCTAATGTAAATGCCTTTAGTAAGAAGTTTGAGGAAATTGTTTCTTCAATTATAGAACCAGATTTGCTTATCCCGGAAATAGTAATTGATGCTGAAATTGATTTTAAAAATATTACCGGAAGTTTTTATAACACTATTACGCAAATGGAACCGTATGGGCCGGAAAATCTTCGCCCGGTATTTATTACAAAAAACATTACGGATACAACATGGTCAAAAATTGTAAAGGAATTACATATCCGCTTTGTGATGAAACAGGATAATATTGTAGTTACGGGAATCGGTTTCAACCTGGCCGAAAAATTTCATCTTTTACAAATGAAAAAGCCGGTTGACGTTGTGTACACTATTGACGAAAATGAATGGAAGGGTGAAACAAATCTCCAGCTAAAGGTGATAGATTTCAGGCTTTCAGAAAATGCACTCCCTTAAAACAGGCTCCCAGGAATGAACTTTTTTTATTACTTCAACTATTGGTTTTTCGTAGGAATAAACTGGAATTTCAGGCTGGCATTTTTTACCATCTTCCATGAAATAAGAGGAGAATTTACCTATAAACTTGATACGATAAAATTAGACAGGCTTAAAAATATCACTATAAAAAGCGACAGTCTCGAGCATTCGTCCATTTACCAGGCCTGCAACTACTACATTCTTGAAAAAGGCCTTAACTACCTGGAAAGCATAAACGAAAATAAAAATATAACAGATTTTGGTTGCGGCAAAGGTCGGGTATTGGTTGTGGCCGCACATTATGGTTTTAAAAACATTACCGGAATTGACTTTGCAAAAGCCTTATGTGTTTCAGCAGAACACAATATTCAAAAAACCCAAACAGTGTATCCCGCTGCAAAATTTACTATTGTATGCGAGGATGCTGCTAAATACACAATAAAAAAAGAGGAAAATGTCTTCTTCTTTTTCAATCCCTTCGACGAAGTAATCATACTTACCGTTATAAAAAATATTCTTTCGTCGCTTAAAGAAAACCCAAGAAAAATTTACATCATGTACGTGAACCCGGTGCATAAGGAAATATTTGTAAGCGCCGGATTTGAAGAAGAATATTACCTCAGGAAACTATATTATTTAGAACTGAGTATTTTATCAAAAGAGCCAGGTGAATATTGAATTGATAGTACCTTACGTATACCTTACATGAAAATAACCCTTTACCGGGGTTATACAATCATATTCCGGTAATGCTTACGCTTCCAGTATAATTTTACTTACTGGTTTTCCGTCCATCATTTCAACACTACGATGTATAAAATTGGTAAGTTCACTTCCTTTCAATAATCCCTGGGAAAGCAAAGCCAGGTCTGCCAGGTTTCTCACCTCTTTTTCCTGCTGGCCTTTATTTTCCTCTTTTAATATTTTTTGATATAAGGGGTGATTTCCATTTACCGTAAGCGTAACTTCTTCGGGTAAATTTCCATAAAAACTGCCCATGCCGCCACCTCCATTCATTGCCATGTCTTTCATCCTTCTCATGAATTCCGGACGGGTAGCAATTACGGGTAACGTATCGGCGGAGAGTCCTTTAATCTCTACTGTTACATGCAATTCAGGTATTTCAATATGAAACAAGTCCTTCAAATTTGTTTCTTCATCCTTACTAAGGATGCTGTCAGCATTTTCATTTTTATCGATAAGGTTATCTGTGATGTCAGCATCTACCCTCACAAATTGAACGTCGGCCCATTTCATTTCCATATTGTTGATAAACGCCGCATCCACAATGGTTTCCAGTTTTACAACTACATAATCTTTTTTCTTTGCGGCTTGAATATAACTGTTTTGCTGCACAGGGTCTGTCGTGTACAACATTACCAATTTGCCATCTTTATTTTTTTGTAACGTTTCTGTAGCAAGGCGGTATTCCTCGAGTGTGTAAAATTTAGCCCCATCTACCTCTTCAAAAATATTGAACTTATTTGCCTTCTCTAAAAATTTATCATCTGTTATCATTCCGTACTTTACAAAAAGGCCCAGGCTTTCCCATTTTTCTTCGTAAGATTTACGATCGGATTTAAATATTTCTTCGAGCTTATCGGCTACTTTTTTTGTTATATAAGAATTTATTTTCTTGACGTTAGGATCACCCTGCAAATAGCTCCGGCTAACGTTCAATGGAATATCCGGGCTGTCAATTACGCCATGCAACAACATTAAAAATTCAGGTACTATATCCTTTACTTCATCCGTAACAAATACCTGGTTACTGTACAATTGTATCTTATCTTTCTGAATTTCAAAGCTCTTTTTTACCTTGGGAAAATAAAGAATTCCTGTGAGATTAAAAGGATAGTCAACATTCAGGTGTATCCAGAATAAGGGAGCTTCGCCAAATGGATACAATTCTTTATAAAAATCCTGGTAATCCTGTGGGGTAAGATCTGCGGGCTTTTTGGTCCAGGCTGGGTTGGTATTGTTTATTTGCTTATCCTCAAACTTTATGGGAATGGGCAAAAACTTACAAAATTTTTCCAGGATATTCCGAATACGTTCCGATTCCAAAAATTCTACACTTTCTTCATTAATATACAATACAATATCGGTACCTCTTGTTTCTTTTTCAGTTTCTTCCAATGTATATTCGGGACTTCCGTCACATTCCCACTTTACCGCTTTTTCATCTTCCTTATAACTTTTTGAGATGATTTCAACTTTATCACTCACCATAAAGGACGAATAAAAACCTAACCCAAAGTGACCGATAATGTTAGCTTCATTCTTTCCTTTATATTTTTCCAAAAATTCTTCAGCGCCACTAAAAGCCACCTGGTTAATATATTTATCTACTTCCTCTGCCGTCATACCAACTCCCTTATCTGAGATCGTAAGGGTCTTTTTTTCTTTATCAATAGTAATGTTGATATCTATATTATCTAAATCTCCTTTAACCTCGCCCAATGAGGAGAATGTCTTCAATTTTTGCGTAGCATCTACAGCATTACTCACCAGCTCACGAATAAAAATCTCATGATCGCTGTATAAAAACTTTTTAATGATGGGAAAAATGTTCTCTGTCTGAACTCTGATACTACCTTTTTGCATTTGCGGGATTTTCGGTATTTGCTTTCAAAAAAAATGCCACATTGATTTTGCTGACAACATGGCAATTTCTATTTCAATACACTGATAGTTCCCTTACAAATCAACCACAATAGTCAAATTGGTTCTAATAAGTTGAGTGTTGTCACCGGTAAGTTAACCAATCTTTTTTAGGAGCCGCTTACTATCAATAGCCCGAACCTGGTCAATCATTATATCGCAATCTTCTTTCAATTTTGCAGTGCCTTTTGGTAAGTAAACCCTCAAAATACTGCATTCAATTTTACATTTGTTGTTATAAGGCAAACGATAGTTGATGGATAAAACTGGTTAAGTAAATCAATTTGAATAATTACAACAGGCCTTGTTTTACCGGTCTTTGTGCCAAATCCTGGATTCAGATTATCAATCCATACTTCAAATTGCTTAATCTTCATCCTGGAGTTTTTCAAATTCTTTCAGGACTTTCATTGATTCTTCCCGTACAATTTTAGATTCTTTTTTTAGTGGCTGGAAGATTACCTGCCTTTTTTGGAGGAGGTTATAAATTGCTACAGCTTCATTAATGTAACGGTTTCTTGTCTTACGGGTTCCCATAATAATTTTTTCTGTCTTATTAAAAACGGTATCATCCATTTTTAAAGACAGATTTTTCTTTTTGACTCTTTTTACAAATATATTCTAGAAGTATAGCTTGCAAATCGAATTAATTTCTTCAAAGTCAAATTCATTTCCTTCAAGTTGTCGAATGAGTTTTTCATTTACTATCTAGTGAAATGGTGATTTCCTTCTTTACATGCAGAAAAAGTCTCTTCTTATTTTTCCGCCTGCACCGTTCCACTGCCTGTGGTATGAATTTCAGGCGAAGATGGATTGCCCCGGTAATAAATATCACCACTCCCAATAACAGAAGCTGATAAATGCACACTCGCAAATACATGCGCATTGCCGCTTCCTATAATTTTTACCGTTGCATTTTCACTTTCAAGGCTGCCACAATTGAAGTCTCCGCTTCCGCTTATTTCGCTTTCAATATCTTTCGTGCGACCGGTAAGGGTTATATTACCGGAGCCGCTTATGGAAGAATGTATGGAGGGAGCATCCACTTTGCCTTTTATGTCGCCGGAGCCGGAAACATTTAATTCAATTTCCCTGGAATTTTTTAGTACATCCGTAGTAGTTATGTTACCTGAGCCGGATACGCTTACCTTATCAAGAGATGGAGCCGTAACATACACTTTCGCATGATCATTTTGTATGGAAGTGCCCTCTTTGTAATGAACATTTAAAACGCCCTCACGCACCTCTGTCACAATGTAAGGAAGCACATTGTCATCGTCTTCCGCGGACACAGCGTACGCATCGCCACTGCTGATCTCCACATCGATAGATCCGGAAGTTTTTACCCCGGTAAAATTACCTGTGTTCCTTTTTTCGGTTCGGATATTGCCATTGCCGGTTATCCATTCACCGTTGAAAATATTACAGGCGCTCATAAATATGGATGCGATTGCTACAAGTAAAAGAGTTTTCATTGTTATGATTTTTGGGATTATTAATTAGCAAGATACAAACTTCAATAAACTTTTTAACTTCGCAGCAAATGATCCAAAAAATTCTGATCCTCGATTTCGGCTCTCAATACACACAACTAATTGCCAGGGCCGTTAGGGAAGCCAGCGTCTATTGTGAAATTATTCCGTTTAATAAAGAAATTAATTACACCAAGGGCCTTAAGGGAGTAATACTCTCCGGCTCGCCATTTTCAGTAAATGAAACGAATGCCCCGGTGGTAGATGTAAAGGCTATTGCAGATAAAGTTCCTGTATTGGGTATTTGTTATGGAGCACAACTTACCGCAAAACTATATGGCGGCGTTGTGGATAAAAGCGACAAGCGCGAATACGGCAGGGCAAAACTCCAGATAAAAGACAACCATGAATTACTGAAAAATATAAAAAATGATTCTGACGTTTGGATGAGTCACAGCGACACCATCGTAACCCTTCCGGAAAAATTTTCATTATCGGCTTATACACATAGTATTCCCGTAGCCGCGTTTAAATATGAAAACGAGAACATTAAATTATTCGGTTTACAGTTTCACCCCGAAGTATATCATTCTGCCGAAGGCAAAAAAATATTAAAGAATTTTTTGGTAAATATTTGTGGATGTCAGCAGGATTGGACCCCAGCACATTTTATTAATGATACCATATCTTCAATAAAGCAAACGATTGGTGATAAAAAAGTAATTATGGCGCTAAGCGGTGGTGTTGATTCTACTGTTGCGGCCACGCTTGTTCACAGGGCTATAGGTAAAAATCTATTCGGAATTTTTGTTGATAATGGTGTCCTGAGGAAAGATGAATTTCAGCAGGTGCTGGAAGCTTGCAAAAGTATCGGGTTGAATATAAAAGGAGTTGATGCAAAAGATCATTTTTACACTAAGCTCGCCGGTAAAGTAAGCCCTGAAGAAAAAAGAAAAATTATTGGCAAATGCTTTATCGAAATTTTTGATGAAGAAGCGCATAAAATAGAGGGCATCGAATTTTTAGGCCAGGGTACTATTTACCCTGATGTGATAGAATCCGTTTCGGTACATGGACCTTCACAAACTATTAAATCGCATCACAATGTTGGCGGGCTCCCGGATTACATGAAACTGAAGCTTGTTGAGCCGCTTCGCTCCCTGTTTAAAGATGAAGTAAGAAAGGTTGGGGCCGAACTGGGACTTCCGGCTGCTCTATTAAACCGGCATCCCTTTCCCGGGCCCGGCCTTGCCATAAGAATTTTAGGAGAGGTTACTGAGGAAAAGGTGCAATTATTGCAACAGGCCGATGCGATCTATACAAAAGCTTTATTAAAATACAATTTGTATGCAACTGTTTGGCAGGCGGGCGCTATCTTACTTCCTGTAAAAAGCGTGGGTGTGATGGGTGATGAAAGAACATATGAATTTACCGTGGCCTTGCGTGCAGTAACATCTGTGGATGGTATGACGGCAGACTGGGCGCACCTTCCCTATGATTTCCTGGCTTATGTATCTAACGAAATTATTAATAACGTACAGGGGATTAACAGGGTGGTGTATGACATAAGCAGTAAGCCGCCGGCGACTATAGAATGGGAATAATCAATTATTGAATTATTAATTGGAACTTATACATTGAGTTATTAAATTGTTGCACATTGTCTATTGCTTATTGCTTATAGTTTATAATATGAAGAAAAATGTTTGGGTTTTATCTGTTGTAGTGTTTTTTTTAACAATACAAATTTCCAATGCCCAGGATAGCACCTTAACCCCAAAAAAAATTTACCGGATCGCCATATTTGCGCCCATGTATCTCGATTCTGTATTTACAAACAGCGATGCCGGATCCACGCAAACTATTCCAAAATTTATAATGCCTGCCGTTGATTTTGTACAGGGTGCCCGCATTGCATTGGATACCCTATCGCTAAACGGAAAACTTGCGGAGGTATTTATTTATGATTCAAAATCGTATAGCCAGCCTGTTCCCTGGCTTATAACATTTAAAAAGCTGGATAGCATAGATCTCATTATCGGTTCCGTAAAAGATCCTGATTACCATGAGTTGGCAGCTTTTGCATTCCAAAAAAATATCCCTTTTGTATCTGCGACCTATCCAAACGATGGCGGCATTACCCGGGATCCATTTTTACTGATAGCCAACTCAACCCTGAAGGCTCATTGTGAAGGAATTTTCAGTTACCTGTTGCAAAAGCATGGTACTGATAAAATTTACCTCATCAAAAGAAAAGGTGATGACAGAATTGAAAATTACTTCAGAAGCACTAATACCGCTGAAGGAAAGCCCCTATTGAATATTAAAACAATAATGATAGACAGCACGATATCAACTTATAGTTTAATGAACCGTATTGATACGCTCCACACCGCTGTGATAATTGGCGCGAATCTCGAAGAAAGGTTTGCCAGGAGCGTGGCAGATGCCTGTTATCCCATTCAAAAAAAACATTCCCTTATTTTAATAGGAATGCCCAACTGGGATGGCTTCAAAAGCCTCTATAGAAAAGATACCTACCAGGATTTTCCTATTCGCTTCACTACACCTCATTATATCTCTAAAGACAACCTGTTCGACAGTTTATTGATAAAGAAGTATTTTCAGTTGTATAGGGCAAAGCCTTCAGACATGGCTTATAAAGGATTTGGCATCACCTGGTTTTTTACAAACCTGCTCCTGCAATATCCCAATGATGTAATGTCGCACATTAATGACACTTCATTTGCTGTTTTTCATGATTATAATTTCAGACCTGTATTTTTAGAAAAACAAAATGAAGTGCCCGACTATTTCGAAAACAAACACCTCTTTATTATGGAAATTTTAAACGGCGACATTGTGAGAGAATGGTAAATAAAAATTGACTCCCTGCATTCCTGGTTTATTTATTTTTATATTGCTATAAGTTTTGGGCAATTTATCTTAAAAAAAATTTATGGGAACGGAAAGATTACAGGCGTTTAGTGATGGCGTTCTTGCTATTATCATCACGGTCATGCTTTTGGAAATGAAGATCCCACATGGTGACGATTTAAATGCACTCAGGCCGGTTTTACCGGTTTTTTTAAGTTACATCCTCAGTTTTATTTATATAGGAATTTACTGGAGCAATCACCATCATATGATGTACAGTGTTAAACATGTGAATGGCGCCGTATTATGGGCCAACACCCATTTGCTGTTCTGGCTCTCAGTAGTTCCCTTTGCCTCGGGCTGGATGGGTGAAAATCACTTTACAAAATGGCCGGTAATTTTATACGGCATTGCGCTGCTCATGTCAGGTATAGCGTATTATATTTTAGCCCAGGCACTGATACTACTTCACGGAAAAAATTCTACCATAGGCATGGCAATTGGCAAAGATAAAAAGGGTATTTCTTCCATCGTTCTATACGTTATTGCAATCGCAGTGGCTTTTTTAGATGCTTCCATTAGTTTGTTTCTATATGCGTGTGTTGCTGCAATTTGGCTAATCCCGGATAGAAGAATCGAAAAAAAAATTATACAGAGTGAAACAAAAGAATAATTGTCAAGTACCTCCGATGGTTTACATGTCATACCCAACCTTGTTTTGCATAAAATTTATATCCTGTTTCTAAAGCATTACTGATCTCATTCAGCATTTTTTCATCATTCTTTTTATATGAAACAGATTTTTGAACCTGGTTTTTTATAGTTGCCAACGGCTTTACTTAAGTTATTAAATGCCAACCCGGTTTTAAATATCAGCATTTTATTTTTATACCTATAGCATTTTTTTATTTCAAAAAAATCTTAAACAATTCAATAATCTTTTCTGTAATTTGTTTTAAAAATAAAATATGCGCCGTCGTTCCTTCATACAAAATTCCGCCTTTGCATTGGCGGCTTTATCAACAAGCCATAAAAGTTTTTTTAAGCTGCTAACCGATGATCCCTGGAAAATAAATATGCTCACAGATACCATCGGCGTATTTACTGAAAGAGGGGGTACAATTGCGTTTCATTTTTCAAAAGAAGGTATAACTGTTATTGATGCGCAGTTTCCTGATACGGCGCCTCACCTGATCGCAGAACTGAAGAAAAGAAATGACCAGCCTTTCAGGCTATTAATAAATACGCACCATCATGGCGATCATACATCCGGAAATATAGCGTTTAAAGATATCGTAACAAGAGTGCTTGCTCATGAAAATTCTTTAGCCAATCAAAAGAATGTAGCCATTGCCAATAAAAGCGAAGACAAACAATTGTATCCCAACAATACATTTGGAAAGGTATGGGAAGAAGATGCAGGCAAGGAAAAAATAGCCTTGCACTACTTTGGCGCGGGCCATACTAACGGGGATGCTGTGATACACCTGAAAAATGCCAACATTGTTCACATGGGAGATCTCGTTTTCAATCGCCGCCACCCTTTTGTTGATAGAAGTGCGGGCGCCAACATGCAAAGCTGGATAAATGTTTTGGATGTGGCTATGAAAAAGTTCAGCAACAAAACAAGATTTATCTACGGACACGCGGCAGATGGATATGATGTTACCGGTAAAAAAGATGACCTTCTTGCTTTTCGTGATTACCTTGAGAATGTTTTAAAATTTGTTGGTGACGAAATGAAAGCCGGAAAAACTAAAGAAGAAATTTTAAAAGCTACAGAAATTCCCGGCTCTCCCCAGTGGAAAGGCGATGGTATACAACGCCCATTGCAGGCAGCTTTTGAAGAATTGAGCGCCGGATAATGTCATGTTAATCCTGGCTTAACTCTAAACCGGGAAAGTTTGTTTACAATTATAAATTTTTGGAAGCAATCCATAAAACGTTCTTTGTTGTTGCATATGCTATGTGGACAAAAAACAAATTTGTTAGGGGAAATTTTTCAACTACGATTTTTACTCAACACCTGCTTACTCATTTCTTACTAACTTAGAAGCTTTATTTTTTAAATAAATTCCCGCTTCATTCTATGAAAAAAAATATTGATCCTTCTTGCGTTTTATTAATTGTTATGGCATTTTTCTTTTCTTCCTCTTTGCAGGCACAGCCTTACGATTCATCTTTATATAGCAGTTTACAGTGGCGAAGTATAGGCCCCTATCGCGGAGGCAGAACGGTTGGTGCAGCCGGTGTTCCCCAACAGCCTAATGTATTTTACATTGGTGTAAATAATGGCGGCGTATGGAAAACTACGGATTATGGCAGAACATGGTTTCCCATTTTCGACAGCGAGTCTACCGGTTCTATCGGCACAATAGCCGTTGCCCCGTCCAACCCGGATGTTATTTATGTAGGAAGCGGTGAAGGCCTGCATCGCCCGGATCTATCCACGGGTAATGGTATGTATAAATCAACAGATGCAGGTAAAACATGGATGCATCTTGGCCTCCGGGATGGGCAACAAATTCCTAAAATCGCCATTGACTCAAAAAACCCGCAACGGGTTTTTGTAGCTGTATTGGGTCATCCCTACGGCCCCAATGAAGAGCGTGGAATTTACAGAACGGTTGATGGCGGAAAGACTTTTGAAAAAGTTCTTTATATAGATGAGAATACCGGTGGTGATGACGTGACTATTGACCCGGATAACCCCAATATTATTTTTGCCACCTTATGGGAATCGCGTGAAGGTCCCTGGGAAAACGGTGAATGGTCCGGTACTCATGGAGGCGTGTTTAAATCAACTGATGGAGGCAACACCTGGAAAAAAATATCAAAAAATTTACCTGCTAATATGGTGCAGGCGCATATTGCTATTGCACCTTCTTCTTCCAATACTATTTATGTGGTGCTCGGTACCTCTGAAACAAATGAATATGGAACAGGAACAGGCATGGGCCTTTACCGCTCCGACAACGGTGGAGAAAACTGGCATGAATTAACAGACGATGGAAGGCCGGAAGCAAGAATAGGCGGAGGCGATGTGCCGGAAATAATGGTTGACCCAAAAAATGCTGAAATATTATACAGCACCAGCATTGTAGTTTGGAAATCCGTTGATGGCGGAAAAAAATGGAAAGGAATTCGCGGTGCGCCCGGTGGCGATGATTATCAAAATATATGGATCAATCCAAACGATACAAAGATCATGCTGGTAACCGGCGACCAGGGCGCCACCATTACGGTAAATAGTGGTGACACCTGGAGTTCCTGGTACAACCAGCCTACGGCTCAATTGTACCATGTAAGCGCAGACAATGCCTTCCCATATAATGTGTACAGTGGCCAGCAGGAAAGCGGTTCTGTTGGCATTGCTTCAAGGGGCAACGACGGGGAAATAACCTTCCGGGATTGGCACCCGGTAGGAGCACAGGAATATGGATACGTTGCGCCCGATCCGACGAATGCTAATATTATTTATGGCGGTAAATTATCAAAATATGATAAGCTTTCCGGTCAGGTTCAAAACATAACGCCGGGGGCTACCCCAAATGAGCCTTACCGTTTTGTACGAACGGAACCGGTTATCTTTTCACCTGTTGATCCTACAACTTTATACTATGCTGGAAACGTTTTATTTAAAACACAAAACGGCGGAAATACCTGGCAGGTCATCAGCCCGGATTTATCAAGGGAATCATGGGATATTCCTTCAAGCGTTGGTATTTATATGGATAGCTCCGTTGAGAAAATGCCCCGGCGCGGTGTTATTTATTCGGTTGCACCTTCACCGGTCAGCATCTATACCATCTGGGCCGGAACGGATGATGGGCTCATCCATATAACAAAGGATGGTGGTAACACATGGAAAAATGTAACACCTCCGCCGATCAGTTCATGGAGCAAAATTTCATTGATAGATGCAGGTCATTTTGATATAAACACAGCCTATGCTGCCGTTAACAGGATCCGTTGTGATGATATGCATCCATATATTTATTCAACAAATAACGGTGGAGCATCCTGGAAGAAAATTACCAACGGGTTACCTAACGACCCCATAAACGCAGTTAGGGAAGACCCTGAAAAGAAAGGTTTGTTATTTGCTGCATCGGAAACACAGGTGTATGTTTCCTTCGACGATGGAGGCCTCTGGCAATCACTTCGTTTAAATATGCCCGCAACTTCAATCCGGGATGTAATAATTAAAGACAACGATCTTGTCGTTGCCACTCACGGCAGGGGATTCTGGATATTGGATGATATTGCGTCACTCCGGCAGATTAACCAGGAGGATGCTGAACACAATTTTTTATTCAGGCCATCACCGGGCTTACGGGTAAGATGGAATATGAATACCGATACGCCCTTTCCCCCGGATGAGCCCGCGGGGCAAAATCCGCCCGATGGCGCTATTATTGACTATTATTTAAAAGACAAAGCCAGCGAAGTAAGCCTTGATATTCTTGATAACAAAGGAAATATGGTAAGGCATTATAGCAGTAATGATACCCTTTATACCATTCCTGAAGTTGACCTTCCGCTTTATTGGATTCGCCCACAGGAAATATTATCCGCGAAAGCGGGTTCACACCGGTTTATATGGGATCTGCATTATGCGCCATTCAATCTTCCTCCATCCTATCCCATCGCAGCTATTTATAAAAATACGGCCCCATCCCCTACAGCACCCTGGGTTATGCCTGGAAATTATACACTCAGGTTATCAGTAAATGGCACAACATTTTCACAACCATTAACTATAAAAATGGACCCGAGAGTAAAAACATCCTCCGCAGATCTGCAGGAACAATTTGATGCATCCATGTTGTGTTATGAAGGGAGAAAAAAAACGGGCGATGCCTTACAGGAAACAGAAAGTATTCTTTACCAGGTAAAAGAATTATTGGCAAACGCCAAAGGGAAATTAGCGGTCTCTTTACATGATATAGAGGAAAAAATCACCAACATTAACAATGCAAAGCCACAGAGCAAAACAGTTGGTTTCAGCCAGCTCAATAATTCTTTTACGTCACTATTCAACGCATTGCAGGAGTCAGATATGCCACCACGGGCACAGGATGTCGATGCCGTACGCACCGCTCAAATTAACCTTGAGCAGCTTGAACGGAACTGGATAATTATAAAAACCAGTAAATTGACCCTATTGAATAACACGCTAAAGAAAAAGGGTCTTCCCGTAATTAAAATGTGAGAGTTTCTACCAGGTGTCAGTAACCGGCAGGCTGAAATAAAATGTACTTCCTTTTCCTGTTACGCTTTCAATCCAGATTTTACCATGATGCTTTTCCACAATTTCTTTGGAAATATAGAGCCCGAGACCCAAACCAGGATAGGTATGTAAATTGTTGCCGGATATGCGATAAAACCGTTCAAATATTTTATCCTGTTGGCCGGGTATTATGCCGTTACCAAAATCCTGCACCGAGCAGATTGCTTCCTCCCCATCTTTTTCCACGCTTATAAGTAACCTGCCGCAATCCGGGCAATATTTAATAGCATTACTTACAAGATTGCTCAAGACCTGGCTAATCCTTGCCCTGTCAGCATACACATGCAATGGCGTATTTTTTTTGATGATAATTTGATGAGTAGAAGTGCTAGCCTGCATTTCAACAACTATTTCCGTTACAAGATCCTGTAACTGAAAAACGTGTTTACTATAAACCAATTTACCATTCTGCAATTTCGACGTGTCAAGAAGATCAGTTATTAAGGCTGTTAACTTGTCTATCTGGGCATCCATTTTAGAAAGCATCATTTCTCTTTTAGTGTCACCTTCTTCATTCACATCCATATACAGAAGATGTGTGTATGCTTTCAAAGAAGTTATCGGGGTTTTTAATTCATGGCTGGCAATACTTAAAAAATCATCTTTTCTATTCATTAGTTCCAGCGTCTCGTGTTGTACTTTATCTTTCTCCAGTGTTAGTTTGTGTAGGTCTTCTTTCATTTTTGCAATTGAATTTCCCAACACATCTTCGCTACCTCTTGGTTTCACCTGCGTGTTAAAATCTCCTTTACCAATGGCACTGGCTGCATGAGCCAATTCTATGTTATTCCTGTCAATTTCAAGAATAGATTGTGCTACACTACCCATTACATCATTGGGCATATCATTAAACTGAAGGCCGGTGCCCCCAACCGATATTTTTTCGGCTGCAACTTTAAGTTCCCTCAACATTTCGCTTATTATCCTGATAGTATAAGCAACAAAACTTGTCACCAGTATTATGGCCACTATAAGAAAAATTAAAGTCCTGTTCCTCGATTTACGTTCCTGTTGATAGATTTCTTTCATCCCTGATTCTGCCCGTTGCCATAAACCCAACTGCTGTTTTTTCAAAACAGTTCTTCCCTGCGATGATACACTCCACCATTGATTGGCTGTGTAGGTTGTGTCAAAATTTAAACTCGTAAAAAGTTTGGTAATGTAGTCCAATGTTGGCTTTAGCTCTGTATTATTCTTTTGATCTTCATAAGTTTTCACTGAAGCAGGTGAAGCTTTTAGTAAAAATTCTGTTTCGTACGTTTTAAACACATTATACAAACCAAGTGTACCTAACAATGTTTTGGTCATATGCCGCCTTGTATATAATGCATTGTATATATTGGTGCGTATAATGCCTAAAAATGTAATCATTTCAAAAAGCTTTCTTTGGGCAATCAGGTCCTTACTTACGGGCTGCAGATAAATATTACTTGCCGATGCAACGGTGTTCAAGGTATTAAGACGAAAAATGGTATTGGTATAATATTGCATTACAGCATCGGAAGAAAAATGCAACGAAGTATCAAGTGCAGTCCTTATTTCGGAAAGCTTATTCAAAAAAGTATATTGTTCAAAATTTGTTATAGAAGGATCTTTGCTCTTTGCCAACATTTCTACAGCAGCATTGGTGCGGGTTCTTTGAATTGTCAGCTTTCCATAACTGTTTTTCTTTAATGCATATTCATAACTGTATTTTCGTTCATTTTCAAGTTCGCTAATTGCATTCGTGATATCTCCTGATTGATGAATTCGATCAATGTAGTCTGCAATTAATGTTACTCTTTGTTTTTTCTCCTTGTACAACTCGTTTGACAGGTAAATAAGAAACAATACGGGTATAATGCCGATCAGCATTAATTTCATTGAAAGACGCAATTTTCTGAAGAAAGAATTCATCTTTGTATTATAAAAAAGAGGTAAAGTTAAGGAAGCAGAAATAAATATCCCTTTTTCCAGGGGTATAAATAGAATGCCGAACGTGCAAAATATGCCGCCTGTCACTGTAAATTTAATCCAATGAAAAAATAAACAGTAAAAAATGTATAGGGTACATTATAAATAAAAATTATTTATGTTTCTCAGCTTTGGTTTTTCTACCTTAATTTTATCATTAAATCAAATTAAAACCAAAACAAAAAAGATACCATGACAATGAAAAAATTTGCGGCTGTATTTCCCCTCCTGATTTTATTAGCGGCCTGCGGCGGCGGCAGCGATGAAAAAAAAGCTGTGAGTGATAATAAGGACAGCACGACTGCGGTACAGCCCGCAGTAAATGATATATCGTCCAATCCTGACTATCAAAAGGGTTTGGCACTGGTGGCCAAATCAAATTGCCTTACTTGTCATAAAATAAATGAAAAGTTAATTGGTCCTGCTTATGCAGATGTTGCTAAAAAATATGCCGGTAGTGATACAGCCGTCACTTACCTGGCCCATAAGGTAATCGCCGGAGGATCAGGTGTATGGGGTACAATAGCCATGACGCCTCATCCTGAAATAAATGAAGCGGATGCCGAACAAATGGTAAAATATATTTTGCTGCTAAAGAACTAAATGTTCTTCAAAGGGATTTACTTCAGGTATATTTTTCTACGAAATTTTACAGCCCGGAAAATCCGGGCTTTTTTATGCCTCCTATCTAATTTGCAAAAAAATATACGGCTGGATGTAACAAACATTTTACTTTCTCCCCAAAGTAAATCAGGCAGGTTATTTGTAACTTTCCATACACATGAACAATCTTATTTCATTTACTGATAAGGGGCTTTATTGCCAAAAAGGAGATTTCTATATTGACCCGTGGAAGCCAGTTGATAAAGCAATAATTACTCACGGGCACAGCGACCATGCCAGATCCGGCCACAAAAATTATTTATGCCATGTGCACACAAAGCCTATTCTTGAATTAAGGCTGGGAGAAAATAGTTATCAAACTGTTGAATGGAACGAACGAATACATATTAACGGAGTCATTGTGTCGCTCCATCCGGCAGGCCATATCATTGGATCATCGCAGGTAAGGATTGAATCCAATGGAGAGGTGTGGGTTACCAGTGGTGACTATAAAATTGAAGATGATGGCATCAGCGGAAAATTTGAACCACTGCGATGCAACACGTTTATTACAGAATCAACGTTTGGATTGCCCATCTATAAATGGAACCCGCAACAGGAAATTTATGATAGCATAATAACCTGGATCAATAAAAATAAAGAAAATGGAAAAACAAGTATGCTGCTTGCGTATAGCCTCGGCAAGGCCCAGCGGGTATTGCAGGCAATAAAAGAAACAACCCAAACCATTTTTGCCCACGGCGCCGTTTTTAATATGCAACAAATGCTGATTGATAATGGATGGCGTTTAACTCCCGTAGAAAGAATAACGCCTGAAACTCCCAAAGAACTTTTAAAAGGAGCAATCGTAATAGCACCACCCGGTGCGGACGGAACGCCCTGGATGAAAAAATTTCAACCTTATTCAGTAGGTGTATGCAGTGGCTGGATGCAGGTAAGAGGTAACGCACGCAGAAGAAATGTTGAAGCAGGATTTGCCCTGAGCGATCATGCGGATTGGGATGGTCTTTTACAAGCAGTGAAGGCAACAGGCGCTGAAAAAGTTTATGTGACCCATGGATTTCAATCTGCGTTTAGCCGTTATTGTAATGAAGAAAATATTGCCTTAGCTGCGGAAGTGAAAACTCAATATGGAAGTGAAGATGAAGAAGTTGCTGAACCTATTCCAGAAGAGAGACTCATTGAAAATTAATTTATTTTGAATACATGATAACGGGAAACTCACCTACCGAAAATACTGAAATAATTCCCCCGCCGGAAACAGGCGTTGCTGAAATGTTCGGACTTGAATTATTCGCTCAGTTAGTAGCTGAATTAAGCAGGTTCACCAAGACAAACGAAAAGTTGCAGAGCCTTGTCGATTATTTTGCTACAGCTCCGGATACAGACAAGGTTTGGGTAATAGCCATTTTTAGTGGCCGCAGGCCGAGGCGTGCAGTGAATTCCAGGCTTATGCGGGAATGGTGTGCGGAAATTACAAAGTATCCTTCATGGCTTTTTGATGAATGTTATCATACGGTGGGCGACCTTTCTGAAACACTTGCTTTATTGTTGCCGGAAACGAAAGAAATAAACCAGGTAAATAAAAGTCTTTCACATTATTTGGAAGCTTTTATTTCGATTGAAAAACAGGATGAATCTATTAGAAAAAAATTTATTACCGGTAGCTGGCATCAAATGAACCGTGACGAAAGATTTGTTTTCAATAAACTGATCACAGGAAGTTTTCGAATAGGCGTTTCTCAAAAAACGATTGTAAATGCATTGGCGAAGACTGTTGATCTTTCTGCTTCAGTAATTGCTCATCGCATTAGCGGAAACTGGGATCCGGTAACAACTTCTTTTAATGATCTTTTAAGTGAGTCAGTATCCATATCAGATTTTTCAAAACCTTATCCCTTTTATCTCGCATACGCGCTGGAAGAGGCGGCAGAAATATTAGGATCACCTGTTGAGTGGCAGGCCGAATGGAAATGGGATGGAATACGTGGCCAGCTTATAAAACGCAACAACGAATTATTTGTATGGAGCCGCGGTGAAGAATTAATGACTGATAAATTTCCTGAGTATTTTATTTTAAAAGATTTGCTGCCCGATGGAGTTGTTATTGATGGTGAAATAATTCCGGCGGTAGATGGAAAGCCTCTACCCTTCTCCATTTTGCAAACCCGCATTGGCAGAAAAAATGTTGGAAAGAAACAATTGCAGGAAGCGCCGATATGTTTTTTCGCTTATGATCTTCTTGAATATAATGGAACAGATTTGCGCGGCAAACCATTATCGGAAAGAAGAAAACAGTTAGAAGAAATAATTCTACCGATAAAAAATAACGCCATCCAAATTTCAGCTATCATTCCTTTTTCTTCGTGGGCAGAATTGGCGGAGCTTAGAGAAAAATCAAGAGAGATGAATAGTGAAGGGATCATGTTAAAAAGAAAAGATTCGGATTATAAAGTTGGGAGAAAAAGAGGCGACTGGTGGAAGTGGAAGATAGATCCCCTAACTATAGATTGTGTAATGGTATATGCGCAAAAAGGAAGCGGAAGAAGAAGCAACCTTTACACCGATTATACTTTTGCCGTAAAAGACGGAGATAAACTCGTGACTTTTACAAAAGCATATTCAGGCCTGACTGACAAAGAATTTGCCCAGGTTGATAATTTTGTAAAAAGAAATTCGCTTGAAAAATTTGGCCCGGTAAGAACGGTAAAACCAGAATTGGTATTTGAAATTGCCTTTGAAGGTATCGCAGCAAGCAACCGTCATAAAAGTGGAGTTGCACTACGTTTCCCGCGAATGAACCGGTGGCGGAAAGATAAGACCGTTGATGAAATAAATACAATCGAGGATCTAAGGGCTATGCTGAAGGTGTATGGGAAATAAAATGATAATTTAGTTGAGTGACATTAGATAAAACAAAAGGCTATGCTATTATTCAGCAATGGCTTACTTCCAAAGGCTATACCCCATTTACTTTCCAGGAAGAAACATGGCAGCACATCATTGATAAAAAATCGGGACTGGTAAATGCACCTACCGGTTGCGGAAAAACATTTTCCGTTTTCCTCGGAACTATTATCGGTTTTATTAACGAACATCCTGAAAATTTTAGATCGAAAAATAAAAATAGTCTTCAATTACTATGGATAACGCCTTTGCGTGCGCTTGCGAAAGATATCGGGAGGGCCATGGAAGAAGTAATTGACGAGTTGGGTATGAACTGGAAAGTGGGTATAAGAAATGGAGATACCAGCATGAGCGAAAGAGAAAAACAAAAGCGTCAAATGCCGGAAGTGTTGATCATTACCCCGGAAAGTTTGCATCTCCTGCTGGCTCAAAAGCATTACCCTGATCTTTTTAGAACTCTCAAAATTATTGCGGTTGATGAATGGCATGAATTGATCGGATCAAAAAGGGGGGTGCAGGTAGAATTAGCCATTTCAAGACTTGTAAATTGTCAACAGCCTGCCACAAACACACCATGTTCAATTTGGGGAATATCTGCAACTATAGGCAATCTTCAACAGGCAAAAGAAGTCCTGCTTTCTCCGCTCTCATTGGGAGAATTTCCAGCCAGGAAGCCAGAACAAGTAACGGTCACCGCCCAAATCAATAAGCCCATCCAGATAGAATCCATTTTCCCTGATGAGATAGAGACGTTTCCCTGGGCAGGCCATTTAGGAATAAAACTGGTTAGCAAAGTAATTCCTATCATCATGCAAAGCACCACTACACTCATTTTTATTAATACCCGCGGCATGAGCGAGATGTGGTACCAGGCACTGTTAACTGCATGTCCCGAACTCGCAGGAGCAATAGCGCTGCACCATGGAAGCATTGAACAGGAACTAAGATTTTGGGTGGAAGAAAATTTACATACGGGAAAATTAAAAGCGGTGGTATGTACTGCAAGCCTTGATCTCGGTGTAGATTTTCGTCCGGTCGAGACCGTTATACAGGTAGGTTCCCCAAAAGGAGTCGCCCGGTTTTTACAGCGTGCAGGAAGAAGCGGCCACAGGCCGGGAGAAGTAAGTAAAATATATTTTTTACCCACACACTCTCTTGAGCTAATAGAAGCGGCCGCACTAAAAGAAGCCACGGAGCTAAAAATGATAGAAAGCCGCGAACCCAGGATTTTATGCTTTGATGTACTCACACAATATTTAAGCACGCTGGCTATTTCAGAAGGATTTTCCCCTGACCAAATTTTTAAAGAAATTAAAACTACCTATTGTTATAGAGATATTACCGGGGATGAATGGCAGCAAATTTTACAATTCTCAACAGCAGGCGGTGTTGCGTTACAGCAATATGATGATTATAAAAAAATTGAAATTATTAATGGACTATATAAAATAAATAACCGTCGCATTGCCATGCGGCACAGGATGCATATCGGAACTATTGTTAGCGATCCGATGCTGAAAGTAAAATTTGTAAGTGGCGGATTCATCGGTGTAATAGAAGAATGGTTTATCGCAAGGCTGCAACCGGGTGACACTTTTACCCTGGCTGGCCGCGTACTTGAATTTGTAATGATAAAAGAAATGACGGCACTGGTAAGAAAATCGAATGCTAAAAAATCTATTATCCCAAGCTGGCAGGGAGGCCGGATGCCTTTGTCTGCAAACCTTGGCATCATGCTCAGGAAAAAATTTGATGAAGCGGGCATGTCTCTTCACAAAAAAAATAAGACGAATACTGACATCGAAATAATTACATTGCAACCTTTGTTTGCATTACAGGAATACCTGTCGCACATACCAAAACAAAATGAGCTTTTAATTGAGCAGATAGAAACAAAAGATGGCTTTCACCTTTTCGTTTTCCCTTTTGAAGGAAGGCTCGTGCATGAAGCGATGGCTGCAATCCTGGCCTACAGGATCAGCCGCATAACACCTATAACTTTTTCACTCGCCATGAACGATTACGGGTTTGAATTGTTAAGCGATCAGCCGATACCGTTAGACGATACCAATTCTTATGAATTATTTTCCCCTGAAAATTTATTTGCGGATATTCAGCGAAGCGTAAACAGTGTTGAAATGGCACGAAGAAAGTTCAGGGATATTGCCGTGATTGGCGGATTGATTTTCCAGGGGTTTCCCGGGGAGCAAAAAAAAGCGAGGCATTTACAATCTTCTGCATCGCTCCTCTTCAATGTTTTTGCGGAATACGAACCCAACAATTTATTGCTCCGACAGGCTTATAATGAAGTGATGGAACAACAAATGGAAGAAGAAAGACTTAGAAGCATGCTGGAACGAATTCAAAAAAGCAAGATCATTATTACTTTCCCCAACAGGCTTACACCATTTTGTTTCCCTATTAAAGTTGACAGCATGAGGGAGAATCTTACTTCAGAAAAATTAGAAGACAGGATAAAGCGAATGCAGATGCAAATGGAGAGATGAGGCAGCGGCACCCGATAACAAACGTACACTCCTGGCGCCTTTAGAAAGGGACTTCAATTTATTAATGTTTGAATAGTTTGGCCAATGCAAGATACACCCCATTAGTCCAGCCAAAGCCATCCTGTGCCGGGTATTCACCGCCGCCTGCTTTGATGCCGGTAGCAACTACATTATATTTTTCCATCATCTTCCCTGTTTCATGATACACTTTTTCATTAATATCCATCCATCTTTTGGCAATGTCGTTTGCCAGGTCATCGTGTTGATAATTTTTCAAACCCATTACGGAAATCCATTGCAAGGGAGCCCAACCGTTAGGTGCATCCCATTGCTGGGTAGTTGTTTCAGAAGTAGAAATTAATCCACCGGCCTGTAAAAAATATTGCTGCAGATTTTTAGCAACACTTTCTGCCTGTGAACCTGAAGCAATTTCAAAAAATAATGGAAAAGCTGCTGCCAGCGTTAACGAGTTCTTTTGTGCTCCGGCAACGTAATCATAATCAAAATAAAATCCTTTCCCTTCATTCCAGCAGTATTGATCAATCGCTTGTTTTCTCAAGGCAGCCAAAGCAATAAATTTTTCAGAGGCTCCCTTATTGCCTGCTATTGCAAAACCTTCGGCAATAGTTTGTTCAAGACGAAATAAAAGGCAATTCAAATCAACAGGTATTATATCAGCAGTATGGATCGTTGAAAAATCATTCACATCTTTAAACCAGCGTGAAGAAAAATCCCATCCTGATTCACAAGCGGCACGCAGGTGCCGGTACAATGTTTTTTTATCGGGCGAAGAGGCCGCCAGGCTGATCTCTTCCTGGTATGCTTCCGGCCTCGGGAAATTATCTTCATCCCAATAATGATTCAAAATACTTCCATCCGGCAATAGCACCACACGATTTACCGACGTATTCTGCTGGTGTAATTCTTCTTTTCCATTCATCCAGAAATCATATTCTTTTTGAAGCCAGGGCAGGTACTCCATTAATATATTTTCACCTTTCATCTTTGCGAGGAGCTGTACCATGCAGGCAAAGAAGGGAGGCTGCGACCGGCCCTTAAAATAAGTTCTGTTACCATTTGGAATATAGCCGACCAGGTCAACCAGGTATGAAAAATTATTTATCATATGTTGTATCATTTCTGTCCGTCCTGATACCTGTAAACCCAGCATGGTAAAATAACTATCCCAGTAATAGATCTCCCGGAAACGACCGCCCGGAACTATATATTCATGAGGCAATTGGATCAATGAATCATTGGTTTCCTCCGATTGCCGGGTTAACACATCCCAAAGCATTTCGATATGTTGATCTATGGGTCTTTCCGTATCACTTGCATACCCCGTTGAAATTACTTTTGGCTCCAAAAAATTCTCCTGAACAAAAAATGCCAGATTGAAACCAGTATCATTTTTTTGCTCTTCATAACGTTGTTGTATAAACGTCAAATCAAATTTTGGTGTACAATCAACAAACGTTTTGCTATCAGCAAAAATCTTTTGAAGTTGAACCCTTTCAAATAACTCACCTAAAGAAAAAATATTATTGATTTTCATCTTTGTAAAATCTATTAATGGTTTGCTTTATGATTTAATTTCTTCAACAGCAGGCTTCTTCTGAAGTTTTTTGAAGAAGCTTAAACTAATTATCAAAATACCAATAGGAACCAACGTAAAATAAAATGCAGCCTGGCCGCTATATTTATCAAAAATAAATCCTGTAATTAAAGAACCACATGTACCTCCAATCGCTGAAAAAATAATTATTAATCCGGACATCACACCATGTTTTGGCTTTGGCAGTGAACTTAGTATTACCGAATTTATTGCAGGATATACTGGCGCCAATAACAAACCTACCAGTGGAAAAATATAAGCTGCAATGGGCGCATCCAACCAACCAGTAATATTTCGCCCCGTCTCGGTTTTTGCAAGCGGCATCGCTAAAATAACCAGCAATGCTGTTAATAACAAGCTTCCGATAATAACATAAAACCAATTCAGTTTTTCTAGAACAATCCCGGCAAAAAATCTGCCTAACGCAGTCGATCCTGCTAAAATACTTCCCATCTGTATGCTGAGAACTGCAGGCAGCAATAGTACTTTGTTATTAAAGGTTGGTAAAAAATTCTGGATACTTTGTTCAATTAAAACATAGAAAAATGCGGAAAAAATAAATGCAATTACTATGGGTTCACCCATTAATTTAAACATATCCGAAAACCCGGGCTGCTCCGGTTTTCCAGATGATTCATGGGCAACGGACTCATCCAGCTTTGCAGAAAACAATAAAATTAATGCCAATAAAGATAAACCCCCAATTAAATAATATGCATTTAGCCATTGGGTAGATTGCGGATTTGCATTGTCAACGAACGAACTAAAAATAAAATACAATGAAAGATTACCCACCATAAAAAAAGATTCAATAAAATTCATCATACTTATATGCTCTTTTGAATCTCCTGTAACAATACCAATGGTACTGTATACACTCATTTTTATAAGTGCAAAACACGAACCTACTGCCACAAATAATAGCTTTATTGCAAAAAACCCAGGAGTGTTTGGAATTATAAAACAAACAGCGGTAATAATGCCCAAAGCAAATAACATAGCGCGTTTATAACCAAACTTCGCGATGTAAGAAGCAACCAAAAAAGATACAATTGCAATACTTAAATCCTTACAGGGATCAATCCATGCGGCTGCCTTTTTTGCAACTCCAAAATTATTCTGCACCTGTAGTATGGCTATTCCGGAACTGTTGAGCAGAATGGCAAATACAAAATAATTAATGAAGAGGGAAAGCTTTATTCGCCAGTTTTTCATGTAATCATTTTGAAATTAATAAAACCGAATATACAATTTATTCAAGTAGTTTTTGTGTTGAGCTAACCTTTTATACTACTTTTGTTTTACTACCACGATATACTTTTTATCAATTTTTTTTATGAGAATAAATACATGGATCAGCTTAGTTATTCTGTCAATTTTCACTTTTATGAATATTTCATCCCGGGCACAGGAAAGAGGCAACACCAGGAAATGGTGGAAAGAAGCTGTTGTTTACCAGATTTACCCAAGAAGCTATAAAGATAGCGATGGCGATGGCATCGGCGATTTGAAAGGCATCATTTCTAAACTGGATTATATTAAAAGTCTTGGCGTTGATATCGTTTGGCTCAACCCCATTTATGCCAGCCCCAATGCTGACAATGGTTACGACATCAGCAATTATGATGATATTATGAAGGAATTTGGCACCATGAAAGACTTTGATGAGATGTTAACGCAAATGCATAAACGTGGAATTAAATTAGTGATGGACCTGGTAGTTAATCATTGCAGTGATGAACACGAATGGTTTAAGCAGGCCCGCAGTTCCCGCAACAATCCTTACAGAAATTATTTTCATTGGTGGCCTGCCGAAAAAGGAAAGCCACCGTTCCGTCCCGGTGCATTTGAAGTAGATGGTAGCGGATGGAGATATGATTCACTCACCAATAGTTATTACTTGCATTATTTCAGTTACAAACAACCAGATTTGAATTGGGAAAACCCTAAGCTTCGCCAGGAAATTTATGCAATGATGAACCGGTGGTTTAAAAAAGGTATTGATGGATTTAGAATGGACGTAATTCCTTTTATTGCCAAAGACACGACATTCCCCGTGATTACGCAAAAAGACATCGATGAAAAATTTGAAGGCCGTTGGGATGAATACCTTGCCAGTGGACCAGGGCTACATAGCTATTTACAGGAGATGAACCGGAAAGTGTTGAGCAAATATGATATAATGACTTTAGCAGAAGGCGCTGGTATGACAAAGGCTACTGCTATGAATTTCGTGGATCCGGAAAGAAAGGAATTGAACATGGCATATAATTTTGATGGCGTTAGCCTAGGTTACATACCGGGTTATTTTAAAAAGATGGACCCCAACTGGAGCCTGGTGGCCTTTAAAAAAATATATTCCGGTTGGGATAGTGTTTTTGCCAAAAAAGGCTGGGGTACTATTTACCTTGGCAACCACGATCAGCCGAGGATGGTAAGCCGCTGGGGAAATGACGCACCTGCGTATAGGGCAGCTTCATCAAAATTACTGACAACTTTTTTGTTAAGTATGCGGGGAACTCCCTACTATTATAATGGCGATGAATTAGGAATGACCAATATAAAATTTGACCGGATTGAAGATTATCGTGACATAGAAACTATAGCGGCATATAACCAGGTAAAAAATGAAGGCGGTGATTTGAAACAGTTTATTGAGAACCAGAAAACCGGTGGAGCAAGAGATAACGGCAGAACTCCGTTTCAGTGGAACGATAGCGTGAATGGAGGTTTTACAACGGGAACACCATGGATAAAAGTAAATGACAATAAAAATGTTATAAACGAAGCTGCAGAAGATAAAGACCCAAATTCCTGTTTAAACTATTTCAGAAAAATGGTGAAGCTTCGCAAAGCCACACCGGAGCTGATCTACGGAGCCTATAAACTGCTGGATGTAAATAACAAATTTGTATATGCCTATACGAGAATACTTGGCGATAAAAAGGTCGTTGTTATCCTGAATTTTTCCGATAAATGTGTGGGATTTACCTTACCTCCAGCAGCAGGTAAAGCAGGTAAAATATTAATAAACAATTTGAATGGTTATACCTTGAAAGATGACTTTTTTAATTTGAACCCTTACCAGGCATTGATACTCAGATTAAAATAATTTAAAAAAAATACTAAAAAAAAATGATGATCGTAGTTTTCAATAAAAAAAAGGGCGCCGAAAAAATTAGAGCGCCGTATTAACACCGATTACGAAAAAAAATTATTGCTTTCCTCCTATATAATGATTACCCTTTTATAAAAAAATTTTGGCCACATTTATTTTTCTATTCACCATTTTCTACAATAAATGAAACTTTCATCTCCTGTATATCCCGCCTGGCGAATTATATTTTTTTGCCCAATGAAATATAATATGTCCTTCCGTTTGCAAGTAAAATTCGGCCCGGGTACATGGTTATTTTTCTATTAAAATATTTTTCATTGATAAAATTGTTGATGCCTGCGGCTATATAATGCAGCCTTGAAAACCGCCTATTGCACATCCAATCCCTTACATGTCACGAAGGCAATATACCCGCTGCCGCTAAGTTCTATTTTACTTTTTCCTTATGTCCCGATATCGGGTATTCATTTTAATATTTTCCTTAGTGCCTTTGCGGTCTATTCACTTTTTTTCCTCTTTTGGTGGAAAAAAATTCAACATATTCTCGGCAATTGCTCACCCGCCAACATATTCACCACCCTTCTGCCGCCGATATTACTTTTCATTAAAACCTGGCGTGCATGCTCAGTCGTTACTTCACCAACTATACCAGCCATGGAACCATGCTCCCATTTTCGCAATTGTCGCAGAAATTCATCTGCAATACCTGCATCCACTATGGCAACAAATAAGCCTTCGTTAGCTACATACAACGGATCCAATCCAAGCATTTCGCAGGCTCCATACACTTCTTCTTCTACAGGAATATTTTTTTGAGAAATATCAATACCTAGTTTGGCATCCTTTGCTATTTCATTTAAAACTGTTGCCAACCCACCTCTTGTCGGGTCACGTAATAAATGAATGTGTTCGCCAAATTGATCTAATAGCGTGGTAATAATTTTGTTTAACGGCCGCGTATCACTGCTGATAGTTGTTTCAAATTCTAATCCCTGGCGATGACTCATGATAGTAATACCATGCCTTGCAAGAGGGCCGCTTAAAATAATTTTATCTCCTGCCTTCATATTATCAATATCAATATTTGCTTTTGCATGTACTTCACCTATACCAGTTGTATTGATAAAAATTTTATCCCCCTTGCCCCTCTCCACAACTTTAGTGTCGCCGGTTATAATATCAACACCAGCCGCTTCACATGCATATTTTATTGTGTTTAAGATTTCCCAAAATTCTGTCATCTTCAAACCCTCTTCCAGGATAAACCCAAGTGATAAATATTTAGCGGCTGCACCACACATGGCCAAATCATTCACGGTTCCATTAACGGCCAGGTCACCAATATTACCACCTTCAAAAAATATAGGGGAAACGACAAATGAATCTGTACTCATAGCTACCTTACCGGGTAGATTAAAAATGGCACCATCATGTTTTTTATTCAGTAGTTCATTTTGCAGTAAACTGAAGACGCCCGAATCCAACAACTGGCTCGTCAACGTTCCACCACTACCATGCCCTAAAGTAATAATGTCAAAATCAAGCTTAGGCATGGGACACTGTAATTGCATTTTATTTCTCGTTTAATGTTAACTGTTATATCTTGATTAAACCTTTCATATTTTGATCTTCGGGCTAAAGCCCTTTCAACGGATTCTTTCTTTAACCCAAGACTTAAGTCTTGGGTTAAAGTCATATTATCCCATGGCTTTATCCAAAGTCTTTATTTTACTAATCTCGGGCAAGTCCATTTATAAATTCATTTAGTAAAGCCCAGTCACGAAGCCAGTTCTAAAAGATTATGCTTCATAAAAAAGTTTTTCATACTTTCTTCTTCTCCATATTTTTCTACGCTCGCTGAAAAGATCTATTTCTGCAACTCCATTTGTATTTTCGTCTGCAATTATTTTATGGACAAAACAATATCGTTTATAATCATAACCCCAATCATCTTCAAAAAAATTCTTGTGCATTCTTTCTAATTCCTCTTTTCGGTATTGTTCCAGTGGTTTATAACTTTCATCTCTTTTACGTCTGATTTTTTTTGCCATTAGCAATTGATTAAAATAAGACAGATGAGCTATTTCTCCGGCAATTTTTTTAACCTGGTTATAAAAATTTTCATCGTTACCATCAATGCAAGTATCTATTAGCTTTACTTCCATTGCAATAGCAGTTCCCCAGGGAAGACATTGTTCTGTAAAAAGATTGGCTCTCTGGGTACCAATTCTTTTTGGTAATAAATACGTCCAGTATTCGGAACCATACAAACCCATATTGCGCGTATGGGGATTAAAAACAATTCCTTTTTCTGCCACAACTTTATCGCCAGCAAGTGCCAATGAAACGCCACCTGCGCCAGCGTTTCCCCGCACGGCACTGATGATATAATGTGTGTCAGTGCAAATAATTTCATGAATGAGGTCATTAATGGCGTTGATATTTTTCCAAGAGGCCTGTGCAGGGTTTTCAGAAGCTTCTATAAGATTCAAATGAATACCGTTACTCCAAATATCCGCTCCTCCCATTAACACAATGACCCTTATATTTCTTTGTTTCGCTTCAATAAAAACTTCCCGCAGGCGATTACATTGTTCGGTGCTCATAGCACCGTTATAGAAATCAAAATATATATAGCCAACATCATTCGCTTCTTCATAATTTATTTCACCGAAGGGTTTTAAGACGCTATTATCTTCAAAAATATTTATGGTTATTCCAGGAATGTTTTTACTCTTATCGCGCAAAGCTATTGCTGCCGGCAGTTTTACCGAGCCTTCTGCATGTTTCTTCAAACATTGAATCCATATGGCAGTATCATTGGTTCCAACGCAAATTGCATTGTCACGCTTTGCTATTATTTCTCCAGGTTTTCCTATAAGTGTTGTTTCCCCAATTGTACCATAGCAAAAATATTCCTCTCCAAAAATAGTAGTCAATGCACCGGGATAACTGTCCGCCGCATTTATTTTGCGAATGACCGAATCGGCTTTTTCACTCCATGAAAATCTAAAATCATTGTCAGTTGTTGAGCGATTCCATTTGCCCTTAACGCTAATATCAATTTCAGCAGATGATTTTGGCATGAAGGTTTTTTCTTCAAACCTCTTAACTGCATCCAGCAATGCCTTCATCGCAGCATCCGTTACTTCATGCCTGTATAAGAAAGATTTTGAAACATTTCGCATAGCGAATGTTGCCATTGACCAGACAGCGCCTGCATCCATTTTTTCGGCTGCCTGTAAAATAGTAACGCCCCATTCTTTTTCGTTGTTTAAAATTGCCCAGTCAAGTGAAGAAGAACCCCTGTCTCCGACAATGCCCGGGTGGATAATTAAGCAGGTATAATTTTTCCAGATGTCTTCGGGAATACGGGTTTTGAGGTAAGGAGCCATAATCAAATCCGGTTGAAAGCTCTGTACCGCATCCATCATATTTTTTTGCGTAGAGGCAATGTGCACTTTTACCTGGTGATTGAGCCTGTCGAGTTCAACCCAGGCGCGTTGGCTCATACCGTTGAATGATGTTGTGATAAATAATATTTTCATGCTTCCACTTGTTCGGCCATTCCTGAGTAATGATAATATGCTGCACAGGCTCCCTCATTAGAAACCATTGGCGCACCTAACGGACTAACGGGCTTGCATCTTTTACCAAAATGCTGACACTCGTAAGGTTTTTTTATTCCTTTCATTATATCACCTGCAATGCATTCCGGGTTTTCCGGCGCCTCTGCAATATCAATATTGAATTTCTTTTCTGCATCAAAATCACCATAAATTTCCTTCACTTTATAACCACTCATTGGAATCACTTCCATGCCACGCCACAACCGATCAGTAACTTCAAACACTTCATAAATCATTTCCTGGGCTTTCACATTTCCTTCTTCACTAACAATCCTTGCATATTGATTTTCCACTTTTGCTTCACCTGTTTCCAGTTGTTTTACTACCATCAAAATTCCTTCCAGCAAATCAACAGGTTCAAAACCCGTTATAACAATCGGTACCTTATATTTCTCAACGAGTGGATAATATTCATAAATTCCCATAACAGCGCAAACGTGACCTGCACCGAGAAATCCATCTACCCTGCTCAGCTCATCATTCATAATTTCCTCAATAGCAGGTGGCACTAAAACATGCGATGCAAGAATTGAATAATTTTTCAGATGCTCCCTTCGTGCATGGATGACCGATAGTGCATTGGCAGGCGCCGTAGTTTCAAAACCTACGGCAAAAAAAACAACTTCCCGTTCGGGATTTTCCCTGGCAATTTTTACTGCCTCAAGAGGCGAATATAAAATTCGAACATCAGCACCCCTTGCCTTTGCTTCCAGCAGGCTCATCCCGGAGCCCGGCACGCGAATCATGTCGCCATAAGAACAAAGAATTACATCATGTTCCAACGCAAGATGCACCGCCCTGTCAATTAAACTAACGGGTGTAACACAAACGGGACAGCCGGGACCATGTATCATTTGGATATTTCCAGGAAGCATGTTAAGGATTCCGTTCTTAACAAGAGAATGTGTCTGGCCACCACATACCTCCATAATATTCCAGTTTCCTTTTACAATTTTATTAATTTCTTTTAAAAGGGCATCCACTATTTCAGGTGAGCGAAACTCTGATAGATACTTCATAATTTTATTTTTAAATATGAATTAGGAAAAATGAATGACGAAATAAAAAACATATACGACTTCACATCTTATTATTCATATTTTATAATTAGGTAGTTGTATCATACAACTCATCCAACTCTCCTGCTTCTTTTAAATAACCAAACACTTTATGTGCTTCTTCTTCATTTACTATGCTGATTCCGACACCAACATGTACGAGCACATAGTCTCCTACTTCTGCAGCAGGGATCATTTCAAGCGAAGCCTCTTTTATAATTCCACCAAAAGAAACTTTGGCCATTTTTACGGTGCCTCCGTAGAGAAAGTCGATTGATTTTATTTTACCGGGAATTGCCAAGCACATGTTTGTTAAGTTATGAGTTTTAGATTATGAATTCCTTCTCTTTTTTTTCCATTGTTTCATTGATGGTCCTCATATTGTTATCGCAATAAATCATTTGACCGAAAGAAATATTTTCATCATTCGGAGATAAGTTTTTATGAAAATATAAATCATACTTGTTGCCGTATTCATGTTGTATCCAATCTGTAAGTAAAGCATTTTGAAAAACGCCGCCGCTAAAGCATATCTTTTCAACCTTTACATTCTTTGCAACAATATCTATAAGACTTACCAACGAATAATGGAATTTGGCTGCGATATAATTTTTTGCTTTATTTTTCTCAATATCCGTGATGACTCCCTGCAGTAAAGTTGCGGTAGGTATGCGGTAATAATGAGCACCTTCTTTAAAATAAGAATCGTCCATTTTAAAGCCGTTTTCGTCCACATACTCTTCAGCCATTGCCTGCAGGTACATAGCCGCCTCACCTTCATAAGTTTGCTTATCACAGATATTTAATAAAGAGGCAACTGCATCAAATATTCTTCCAACAGATGAAGTGAAAAGCGTGGTAGTTGTGATCAATGCCTGGTAATTATTCCACTCAGATTCTGTAAATTTCTCTCTAAGAAAGCCAGTTTGCGGCCAAGTTTCACTTGAAGCGCATAGTGCAGATATCCTGGGTTCCAGCGCCATTTTATCACCGGTAATAACCGGGAAATAATCAAAGTAATAACAGCGCAACATCGCATTATTTTCATACTTGAAAAATTCTCCTCCCCAAATATTCCCGTCATCCCCGAGGCCGGTTCCGTCCCAAATAACACCCAGGACTGCCTGCTTTGAATTAATTAATGTATTCTCTTCCAGTACCGCCGCAAAATGCGCCCGGTGATGTTGAATAAATTCTATTTCGCAGTTATTTTCTTTAGCAATTTCCAAAGCATATTGATGTGAAAAATAGCCGGGGTGCTTATCTGAAATAAGACAACAGGGTTCTACCTCGTATAATTTCATCCAGTGAGTTAACGTGTCTTTATACATTTGTTGTGACTCATAATTTTCACCACTTCCCAAAAATTGAGAAACAAACATCCTTCCATTAATTGTTAGTGTAAAACTGCTTTTTAAATGCCCACCCATTGAAATAGCAGGTGATTTCATTTTTGGCTGATAACCCAAAAATGAGGGGGCATATCCCCTCGACCTTCTTAAAATTATTTGCTGATTTTTAAGTTTTGAAACCTGTACCACACTATCATCTTCCGGAATAACAATGTCGCGGTTGTAACTAAGTATATAATCGGCGATATCAAAGAGATATGCCAGGGCGTCTTCATCTTTATAAATGATTGGTGAGCCGGAAAGATTGGCACTTGTTGCTATCAGCGGTTTTCCATAATCCTTTGCAATAAGGTACAACAAAGGGCTGTAAGGAAGCATAACACCTATTCGCTTTAGTTTCGGAGCTATCTTTTCTGCAGCAATATGGTTTAGTACATTTTGCTTAGGATATAATAAAACAATCGGCGACTCTTTGCTTTGTAATAAAACTTCTTCAACTTCATTCAATTCAAAATAGTTGCTGACTGTCTCTATACCAGGATATAAAACAGCAAATGGCTTGTATGGCCGGTGTTTGCGATCTCTTAGTAATTGTATTGTATTGGCATTATTGGCATCGCACATGAATAAATAGCCGCCGATTCCTTTTATAGCGAGAATCTTTCCCTGTATCAAATAATTTTTAATTGAGTGTAAGACCTCTTCCGAATGGTTCGATATAATTGTTGACGCATTTTTATACAGGCTTAGTTCTATGCCACAGTCAGCACAGGAATTTGTTTGTGAGAAAAATCTGCGGTCTTGAACATGGTTATATTCATCATTACATTTTTCACACATCAAAAATTGTCGCATAGAAGTATGGTGTCTTTCATAGGGCAGTTTATTAATAATAGAATATCGCGGACCGCATTGTGTACAGGTTATAAAAGGATATCGGAAACGACGGTTAGTAATATCGTTCAATTCGCCTTTACAGTTTGGACACAGCGCATTGTCAGGAGATATCAATACATCCTTTTTGTAATGGTCGTCTTCAACCTGGATAGAAAAATTGCTGAAATTCTCATTCTTGATTTTGTGTATTTCTGATGAGGTAATTATTGATTGTTGCGGGGGATTATTTATTATTTTTTTAAAAAACTGTTCGGCCGTTTCTGCTGAAGCATTAAAATACACATGTACGCCGTCACTTCCATTTTTTACAAATCCATTTAATTGCATTTCTTTCGCCAATATATATACCATCGGCCTGAAGCCTACTCCCTGCACGAGCCCGTTGATATGTATTTGATAGGTTTCCAACTGTTATTTTTTACCACGAAGACCCGAACTCACAAAGAAAAAGTATAACGATTTTTGAACTTAATGTCTTTACGCCTACGGGATTTATTTGAACTCAATAACTTTCAAAAGGTACGATTAAGTAATGAAGGAAAAGTGAAGGCTTAAAAATGTTTCCTATTAATAAATTTTTAGCGTCGGCAACCGGATATTTCAAAAGAAGTGTTAGAGTAACGGAGTCAGGCATTGGGTAGTCATGTTGCTTTCCAAACCGTATGCGATACTGAAGAGGTGCATAACAAATGTAACGCCCCGTACCATCCTCAAATAGGGTGGTACTACATCTGAAATCGGTTCTTTACCTGCCTGTAATCGCTCTGCATCCAAAACTTGGACAAATTGTTGTTAGAACAAATTACAGCAAACAAATATTTGTTAACAGGAAATGCTGAACTAAAAAAAATGATATTCTCAAAAAAAGAAAAGAAAACTGCTGCAGAACAAAAACCTCAAAAAAGCCAGCGAATTATTTTGCAACAAACTGAAGAAGCGGCGCTCACTCAATTAGAGCGCAATTCTACCGGTTTAATATTATCAGGTATTTCCGCAGGATTGGATATTGGTTTTTCCGTACTGCTGATGAACATTATATTAACTTCTTTTACGGGGATTTTTCCGGATCCCGTGATACACGTGTTGGTATCCAATATGTACCCGATTGGTTTCATATTTGTAGTGCTGGGCAGGTCTGAATTATTTACGGAGCATACTACACTTGCCATACTACCGGTACTGCAGGGACTGGCATCCATAAAAAAACTGTTGCGGCTCTGGGTCATCGTTTATTTCAGCAACATTTTTGGTGGTATCATTTTCGCTTTAATACTCGCTTACTTTACGGGGTCACTCCATTTTCTCCAGGAGCAATCGATTGAACTAATCGCCAACAATCTTATTCATAACGGATGGCTCACGTCACTACTCAGTGCGGCACTGGCAGGGTGGCTTATGGGGTTACTTGCCTGGCTGGTTGCTGCCTCAAGAGAAACTATTAGCCAGATTGTTGTTATTTGGATGGTAACGGCTGCTATTGGTCTTGCGGGATTGCCGCACTGCATAGTGGGTAATATAGAGGTGGCGTCAGCTTTATTCACGGGCAAAGTTTCTTTTTCGCAATACCTTGGTTTTCTTGGTCCCGTTACTTTGGGCAACGCTATAGGCGGACTTCTGTTTGTAGGTATTTTAAAATTTAGCCATACTGTGCACAGTGGCGAAGAAAAAGACATTGATTTGGAGGAGGTAGGAAAAATTAACCCCTGACATGACGTTCTTATGTAAAACTTGTCCAAAAGTATCGTGGACTTTTCGGGCTGCAATAAAAGTTTTATATCAGTTTTGGGATTTTAAACTGTTGCGGGTAACTTTGTTCCTGTTATCGAATCAAAATAATTTGTAAACATTCATTTCAGGCGGTTTGGTGAGTCCGGGATTAATTTTAAATTAAACAGAAGATATAAACAGTAAACATTTTAAATTATTTAATAGAATGGTAGAAAATAAAAACGAAGAAAAAGATGCGCTGAGAGGCATTATAATAGTAACCATATTAGAAGCTTTGGGTATATTGTATCTTGTGTATATCAATAGTTAATTACTTCCCGTTAGTCATGTAGTAAAGCAAACTATTTCCCCCAACCTGCGAATTTACCGGCATAGGTAAAAAATGATCCTGCTACAAGCGGCCTGATTTAATTTTTTCAGTACCCCGCAGTGTTAACGAAACAGCAATTTTATCCGGATGTTATACTAAAATAGAAACGTTTTGTGCAGGTAATTGTAAAAGCACATGGATAACGCAACAGCCATTCAACTACCTTAAAATTATCTCTCCGCACTACAAAAATAAGATTCGGAATTAGGATCGTGACTCACCAACTCAAATTCATAGTTTTTTTCAAAAAATCTTGCAGGCCGCGATTCAGCAGACCCATATATGAATACCCTTTCAGATTTGTTTTGTAACCACCCTCATTGGAGAGATTTTCATAGCTGCTTAATCCGTTGGCGGGGTCAAGGGCAATAATCTTGTCAAGTTCCCCGTCATTTTTTACCGCCATTAACGCAAATCCTTAACCACCTCGCGGGTCCATTACGGGGCCTCAAAACTATGAGGGTTCCATCGTCTATATAGGTAGTCGAATAAGCAACATGCTTTTGAATAATACTCCTCTTCCGACATAACAATCTTAAACGTGGTCCTCAGTGGATTAAGTTTAAAAGAAATGCTTTTGTTTTTTTTATGAATCAAATAAAATGCTTCCAAAAATATACCTCAATTATTGCGGGATTAATCTTTCACAGCATGATTCGACCCGAATACAACATGCGTTAAAAATGATAAATGCCTTATTCGTTTGCACTAAAATACCGACATTTTTTGGCGAAAATTAAAATCTAATGCCTATTTTGGACTGTAATAATTTTTACACTTGGATTACTTTATAAAATGATCAGTCATAATGAAAAAAAATATTATTGTATTTGCCGCAATTTTTTTATGTTCGGCTTCTTTTGCGCAGGTTAAGGTTCAACACCTGTTGACAGAAAACAAAACCAACCCAATTGGCCTTGATGTAATACAACCCCGCTTTAGCTGGCAAATTATTTCAAATGAAAGAAATGTTGTACAAACAGCTTACGAAATTCGTGTAAGCAACAATATGTTTTCTTTCACAAAAAATAAGGGTATTACGTGGAATACCGGAAAAGTTTCTTCAGACTCCTCTGTGCATGTTGCTTATAATGGCAATACTTTACAATCCGGTAAAAAATACTACTGGCAGGTTAGGATTTGGGATAATTCAGGTAAAGCTTCTGATTGGAGTGCCCCTGCGTTTTGGCAAATGGCCTTACTAAATACGGCCGACTGGAAGGCAAAGTGGATAGAACCGGGCTACATAGAAGACAGTGTAATGAGGCCTTCTCCCCTTTTAAGAAAAGAATTTGTTCCTGGTAAAAAAATAATCTCAGCCATGGCATACATTACTGCGCATGGCCTGTATGAAGCAGCCATAAATGGCCAACGTGTGGGAGATGCTTATTTGACTCCCGGATGGACCAGTTATACAACTCGTTTACAATATCAGGCGTATGATGTAACCTCGTTATTAAAAAATGGGAACAATGCAATCGGCGTCACCCTCGGTAATGGCTGGTATAGAGGCATCATCGGTTTTAGCAATAACATTGATGTATATGGGAAAGACATTGCTTTACTTTTTCAATTGGACATCACTTATAGTGATGGATCCAGAGGTACCATTATTTCAGATGATAGCTGGAAATCTTCTACCGGGGCTATTCGCTATGCGGAAATTTATAACGGTGAAACAATTGATGCCCGGGATAAAAAAACCGGCTGGACACTACCAGGCTATGATGACGCAAGATGGAGCGGTGTTAAAGAAGTCAATTTCTCAAAAAATGTATTAGTGGCTACTCAAAACGAACCTGTAAAAAAGCATGAAACATTTAAACCTGTTCGCATTTTTAAAACTCCCCAGGGCGAACAGGTGATTGATTTTGGACAAAATCTTGTCGGATGGGTAACATTGAAAGTGAAAGGTAACGCCGGTGACACCATTACAATTTCACATGCGGAAGTTTTAGATAAACAAGGTAATTTTTATACCACGAATTTAAGGGCAGCCAGGTCACAGGACATTTATATTTTAAAGGGCGGAGAAGAGGAAACGTTCGAACCCAACTTTACCTGGCATGGTTTTCAATTTATTAAAGTGGTAGGTTATCCCGGCGAATTAAAGCCAGAGAATTTTACTGCTGTTGCCTTGTATTCCGACATGGAACCAACCGGAACTTTTACTTCTTCCAATCCACTCATTAATCAATTGCAACATAATATTCAATGGGGACAAAAAGGCAATTTTTTAGACGTGCCTACTGATTGTCCGCAACGGGATGAACGCCTGGGTTGGACAGGCGATGCCCAGGTGTTTTCGCGTACGGCCACATTCAACATGAATGTAAATAATTTCTTTGCTAAATGGATGAAGGACGTAGCCGCCGATCAAATAAATGGCGATGTTCCTTTTGTAGTACCCAATGTGCTTGGTCCCAATGCAGCAGGTTCCACAGGGTGGGCCGATGTTGCAACCATTGTTCCCTGGAATGTGTACTTAGCTTATGGCGACAAGAAAGTATTGGAAGATCAGTATAACAGCATGAAAGCATGGGTTGAGTATATGCATGGCAAAAGTAAAAATGATCTTTGGAATACAGGGTTTCATTTTGGCGATTGGTTGTTTTATCGTCCTGAAGATGATAACGATGGAAGAGCCGCCGTTACCGATAAATATTTAATAGCCCAATGTTTCTATGCAAATTCCATCCAGTTGGTAATTAATGCCGCTACAGTATTGGGCAAAGCAGGTGATGTTGCGAATTATACTACCTTGTTACAAAAAATAAAAGAGGCTTTTCTAAAAGAATATGTGACACCGAATGGCCGTCTTGTTTCAGGTACACAAACTGCTTATGTACTGGCGCTTAATTTTGATATGCTGCCGGAAACATTAAGAAAGCAGGCAGCTAAGCGTCTTGCAGATAATGTGGAAAGTTATCATAACCATTTAACAACAGGCTTTTTAGGCACTCCCTACCTCTGCCATGTGCTGACACGCTTTGGATATGATAGTGTGGCATACAAATTATTGCTGCAGCAAACATATCCTTCATGGTTGTATCCTGTCAAGATGGGCGCCACCACTATTTGGGAAAGATGGGATGGCATAAAACCCGACAGTACTTTTGAAACGCCCGGAATGAATTCCTTTAACCATTATTCTTATGGTGCCATTGGTGACTGGATGTACCGTTCTATGGTTGGCTTAGATACTTATGAGGATGGTGTTGGTTATAAACACATAAAAGTAAAACCCCATATTGGGGGTAATTTCACCAATGCCTCTGCCAGCCTGGAAACTTATTATGGTACGTTAAGTAGTGGCTGGAAAGTAGACAATGATACCATTGTAATGGATGTTGACATACCTGTAAATACAACGGCTACTGTTTACGTTCCTGCAAAGGACGAAGCATCTGTGTCTGAAAGTAATAAGCCCGTTTCAGTTTCAAAAGATATCCAGGTTACCGGTACAGAGGACGGCTATGTAGTGTTAACAATGGGCTCGGGCAAATATCATTTTATCTCTAAACAATAAGTGGTTTAGGTGAAATGAGTTCCAAATGCCGTATAGCTTTGTAACCCGCAGTTGCCGTGAAAAAATTGCTTAGGGCTACATTTTCATTTTTAAATTTTTGCAACACAAGCGACTGGTTCTGAATATTTACATATATTTGCAACAACGTTACAATTAATTATAACAAAAAAAAAAATTCAGGTTACCTTGCCCGTTTTTTAAGAACAAAATGAATATTTTTTTTTACAAAGCAGTCAATTTAAAAAAAATCAGTTCCATACTGCTGCTGCTTGTATTTGTTCTGGGCATTACACCAAAGAAAACACTTCACAACTGGTTCGCGAAACACACGGATAGTACATCCTCCATTCCTGACGGTAAGACGCAGCAACTGACTATAGCAGGTTTTAATTGCAATTGCGAGAACCTGGTTGCGGAGTCGCATTTTCTTACTTTCGGTAGCTTTGTTGTGGTAAACAGACTATCCGTACATTCCTTCATTTCCTTTTGCATCCCTTCATTTATCTCGCTTTCGCTTTTTCACAATAACCTTCGCGGGCCACCTTTAAAATTTTAGTTGCATACAATAAAACAGCACGATACCTCTCCAGGCACGAGGTAGTGTCAGCATCTTAAATTTTAAAAAAAACTTTAATGAAAAAGAATTATTTTTTAGCGTTCCTGTTTATTTTATTTTTTGCCACCTTCGACCCCGCATCAGCACAAACCAATTTTATAAAAAATATTATTACAAAAGTTAGTCTTTCAGGCAAAGTAATTGCAGCCAATACGGGATTGCCATTACAAAGTGCCAGCATTTATATTCCTGACCTAAAAGCAGGGACCACTACCGATGCAAATGGAAATTATGTCTTGCATAATATTCCCGCAGGAAATTACCTGGTACAAGCAGGCTTTGTCGGTTATCAAAATACGATAAAAAGAATTTCACTAACTGAAAATACTACATCCGATTTTACGTTGGAAATTTCTGTAACCGAAGAAAGCGAAATTGTAATTACCGGTAGTTCGAAAGCAACAACTATCAGGAGAAGTCCCATACCCATTGTGTCCATAAACAAACAATATCTTCAGCAAAATTTAAGCACCAATATTATCGATGCCATTGCGAGGGTACCGGGAGTTAGTGCAGTTACCACGGGGCCGAATGTCTCAAAGCCTTTCATAAGGGGTTTAGGCTTCAATCGCATTCTTACTTTATACGATGGTGTTCGGCAGGAAGGCCAGCAGTGGGGTGATGAACATGGGATAGAAGTAGATCAACATACAGTTGATAAAGTAGAAATAGTAAAAGGACCAGCTAGCCTGATTTATGGCTCTGATGCAGAAGCTGGGGTTGTAAATTTATTACCGCCAAATCCACCACCGGATGGCAAAACCGTTGGAAATATTTCAACTGAATACCAAACCAACAATGGTTTAATTGCCGGTTCAGCTATGATGGCCGGAAATAAAAATTCGATTAGCTGGATGGGCAGAGCTTCTTATAAAGAAGCCACGAATTATCGCAATAATGTAGACGGCAGGGTTTACAATACTGGTTTCAGAGAACTCGATTTTAGTGGTTCAGCCGGGATAAACCGATCCTGGGGATATGCTCATTTGGGGATGTCTACTTTTAATGATCTGCAGGAAATACCCGACGGAAGCAGGGATTCAGCCACAAGAAAATTTACCAAACAAATTACAGAAGATGATACCTATCGCCCGATCGTTTCTGATGCAGAACTAAAATCGTATAAAATAACAGCCCTTCACCAGCGCATTCAGCATTATAGAATTTACAGCGCCAATAACTTTAATTTAGGTAAATCAAGACTCGGAATTAATCTCGCCTATCAAACAAGTATTCGACAGGAATTTAGTCATCCGGAAATTCCGGTTGCCGGACTGTATCTTACTTTAAATACTTTCACTTATGATGCCAAATATTATTTTGCGGAAAGCAAGGAATGGAGTGTCACAGCAGGCCTTAACGGAATGTACCAAACAAATCACGTTGAAAAAGGATCAGAATTTATTATACCTTCCTATAACCAGTTCGATATCGGCCCGTTTATCTTTGCAAAAAAAACAATAAAAAGGCTGGAGATAGCCGGTGGGCTTCGCTATGATGTAAGACAATTTAATAACCAGGCACTATTTACAAAACCAGACCCGGTTACCGGCTTTGATAAGCCTGTTTACGGAGCGGACACGGTTGCCGCAGACAATCCTTTCTACGCATACAAGCATACCTTTTCCGGGGCGAGTGGAAGCCTCGGTTTGTCATATCGTTTTTCAGATCATCTTACCGGGAAAGCCAATATGGGAAGAGGATACAGATCGCCCAATATATCCGAGATCTCCGCTAACGGTGTTCATCCCGGTACCAATAGTTTTCAAAAAGGCAACCTTAATTTTAAACCTGAATTTAACTGGCAGGAAGATATCGGACTAAACTACTTTTCACAACATTTTACGATTGATGCGAGTGTTTTTGACAACCATATCAATAACTATATTTACAATCAAAAAGTATCCAGCAGTACCGGCCAGAATACCGTAATCGATACCTTCCAGTTCCAGGCATCCCGGGCCCATTTGTATGGTGGTGAATTGTCCGTAGATATTCATCCGCATCCATGGGATTGGCTTCATTTTGAAAATTCTTTATCAATAGTATACGGAAATAATGAAGGTGTAAATGGGCAGGCTAAAATTTCTGACAGTGCGAAATATTTGCCTTTCATTCCTCCATTACACACCTTTTCTGAATTAAGAGCCAACATCAAAAAAGTGTCGCCAACCATTGTAAACGCTTTCGTTAAAATTCAAATGGAATACTATGCTCCGCAGAACAGGGCTTATATTGCATTTGGCACAGAAACGCCAACGGCGGGATATCATTTATTCAATGCAGGCTTAGGCGCAGATGTAACTAACGGTAAAGGGAAAACGCTTTTAACGTTTACGGTATTGGGAGATAATTTATTTGATGTGGCTTATCAATCGCATTTAAACAGGCTTAAATATTTTGAGCCGTATGCTGGTGATCCACGGCCGTATCACGGTATTTATAATATGGGAAGAAATTTCAGTTGTAAGGTTAATGTTCCTCTTAATTTTTAATGATAACCCATTTCTGTTTTCATAGATTTTAAATAAAAGCCGGCTTTTTAGCTCCGTATAACAAATAAAACATATTTTCATCCTTTGCAAAATAGATAAGGTATGCTTTCTCAAGGGAAAATGAAATTATTTTTAGGTGTTATCACAGTTTGTGGTTGGTTCGCTATCGTGGCCCAGTTTTACCTTATTATCGAAAACAGGGTTGCATCGATTCCTGAAACGATTGTAAGATTTTTTAGCTTTTTTACTATACTCACCAACCTATTGGTAGCTGTATACGCCACTTCACTTTTATTAAATCGCAAGAGTGGATTTCGAATGTTTTTTTTGAAACCATCGGTGGTAAGCGCCATCGCTGTTTACATAACGATAGTAGGCATGGTGTATAACATAATATTACGCCATTTGTGGAAACCAGAAGGACTTCAGTGGATCGTTGATGAATTACTTCATACCGCTATTCCTATCATGTTTATAGCAGTGTGGTTTTTTTTTATTCCGAAAGGAAGGCTGCCTTGGAAAAACGTCGCTGCTTGGATGTTATATCCTCTTTTTTATATTGTGTTCATTCTGTGGCGGGGATCATTTTCCTCATATTACCCCTATCCCTTTATTGACGTATCAGTACTCGGATTTACCAAAGTTCTTATAAACAGTACAGGAATGCTTATCGCATTCCTGGTAGTCTCTGTATTATTTGTAATATTAGACAGGTATAAAAAGACATAACCCACTTTTGCAGATCATATGATTTTTAATATAGCCATGATTAGTAACCCCTAATAGCTTTCGACTTCAGCCATTTTTCTTCTTGGGGAACTATTGTATTTGTCAATTTGTGAAGAAGAGGGCCCGATACATCCACAAGCCTCTGACTTTGTGAATTGCTGCGCACTCCAAACATAATCCATCACGACAATGTCGCCTGTTTCAAAACCTAAGTCGGTTAGATAATGCCAGGAGCAATCCCTGTTAAGATCACTTGTAATTTTTGAGGTAGCTTTCGGATAAGCAATCCACAATTTACCGTCAGGATGCAGCGCAGGACATACTTCCGAAAGGATTCCGTACAACTGCTTTGAATTCAAAGCGAAAACAAGTGCAAAATCAATTTTTCGGGTTTTTAAAAGTGGAGTGACATTTTTAGAAAATGAAAGCTTGGAAAACTGTTTCTCGATTGTAGAAGGAAGGCCTTGTATTAACAGATTTTTTTCATCCTCTAATTGCAATTTTTCAAACAATGTTTGAGACATAAGCGAAGCAAAATTTTAAGATTAAAAAATATGTCCTAAAAACTCTGCACCTCTGTAAATCATTGGGTTGGAATAGTATTTAAAACCGGGGTGCAGCAAAGACAGGTGCAAAATTACTTAAAATATTGCTTACCACCAACTAATTAACGTAGCCTTCTTCGCCCGGTCATTTAAAATACGCTTACCTGTAAAATTATTTTGAATTGATTGGCCTGTAATATTTCAAGGCTTCCGGCATATACGTTTTTAATTTCGCAATTCTTTTTGCATCTAACGGGTGATCGCTGAGTATTTCAGGTGTTGTTGATCCGGTGTTTAAATTGGCCATCCTTGTCCAAAAAGGTATCGCTTCATTAGGGTTGTAGCCAGCCATAGCCGCAAATATTAGCCCGTAGTGATCTGCTTCGTACTCCTGGTTTCTTGAGTTGGGCAACAACACGCCTATTTGGGCGCCAGGTGCATATATACTTTTAAAAATATTATTTGCCGTGGCATTGCCTGAAGTAAAAATATCTCCGCCTATTCCGATTCCCTGTGCGACTAAGGCCTGGCTCATTCTTTCCTGTCCATGATGTGCTACAGCGTGAGTGATCTCGTGCCCCATAACGATAGCGAGCGCAGCTTCATTTTGAGTCACCGGTAAAAGTCCTGTGTATACAACAACTTTTCCACCCGGCATACACCATGCATTTACTTCTTTATTATTTATCAAATTAAATTCCCAGTTATAACCTGATAATTCAGATGACAACCCTTTATCGCTATAATACTTTGTAATGGCGGCAGCTATTCGGTTTCCTACCCTCTTGACCATTTCGGCATCCTTACTTGTATTGCTGCTTACCACATGATTCTCCGTGAGAAATGATTTGTATTGAGTTACTGCTTCCTGCTGAAGAGTGGATTCAGAAACTAGTGACAATTGACTGCGACCAGTGATGGCGTTAGTCGTACAGGCAACAATGAACATTGACGTAATAGCAAAAAAAACCAATAATTTTTTCATTCTAATTTTTATTATTAAAGTAAACAATTGGCGTACCAACTTATAAACAAACTCAACTACCCACAGGGAAGTGGCGTAACCCAATTGCAAAAATTAAATGGAGTAAATTAAAATGCTACGATTCTTTCCTGCGCATTTTTTTCCGGTCACGGTATTTTAAAATGGGAACACGGCTTTCGTTTCCTTTCAGAAGCCTGCTAATATTTTTTTGGTGGGTCAATACGATAAGTGCTGCAACTGCGACCGCAAATACCCTATAGAAGACTTCTTTCTCATTGTAAATCCATAATACGCAAATGGGCAACGCAACGCCGGCGAGAATAGAACTAAGCGAAACGTACCTGGTTAAAAACAAAACCAATAAAAAAACAATCACACAACTTACAGCCACAACGGGCTGAATAGCCAGTAACATTCCGAATAAAGTGGCAACCCCCTTTCCGCCCCTAAACTGTGCCCATATTGGAAAAATATGCCCCGCCACGGCAGCGAGTCCCAGGCCAATCATCAGGTTGGTGCGATCAAGTTCATTTGTGAGATAATATGGTAAAAGATTATACAGCGCTACTGCAAAAATTCCTTTAAGCATATCCCCCACCATTACGATAGTTCCAAATTTCGGGCCCAACACCCTGAATGTATTGGTAGCACCCATATTGCCACTTCCATATTCCCGGATATCCACATCAAAGAAAGATTTGCTTATAATTAAAGCGGTCGGTATAGAACCAATGAGGTAGGCTGTTATGATTAGTATAAGTTCTTTCATAATTTATCGAGCGATGCTACAACCAAACAAATATAACATTAAATCCAGGTCATAAACATATAATTTTCACAAAAGATTTATTGCTTTTCAAATAGTAAAGCTAACCATCCCTCCTTTTGCAACATTTGTTTTTTAACAAACCCATTTTTAACAAAAACAGAAATAATGGCTCCTTCATCTTTCGACAAAATGCCACTGATTGCTAATATCGAAGGCGAGCGTAATAACGTTGAAAGATTTTCCGCGTTTTCTAACAATACCGTGAAATTTATATTAGCAAGAATAATATCCATGAACGTGATGCCTGTAATATTATTGCTTTTTTCAGGAAAAATATATTCACATTGGTTGGCTTCAATATTTTCCCGCGTGTTATTAATGCTCCACTCGTCACAGTCAATTGCGGTTACAGATGCTGCGCCTAACTTTTCCGAAAGAATAGACAGGATACCAGTGCCTGTTCCGAAATCAAGAACTCTTTTATTTTTGAAATCAATATTGGCCATTAGCTCGATCATTAAAAAAGTAGTAGCATGATGACCTGTTCCAAAACTCATTTTAGGCGTAATGATTATTTCATGGGCTACATGCTTAAGTGGCTCATGAAAGGATGCCCTTATACCAACAAAATTATGAATGAATACTGGTTGTAGCTGGCTTTCCCACTCCTCGTTCCAGTTCCTGTCTTCAATAACCGAATAGGTATAAGTTGCCGTTTCGGGCAAAAGCGTTTTCAGTTTCTCTTCATTAAAATCGATTTGTTTTATGTACGCCAGCAAAGAATTTTCTTCCTGCTCAAATGCATAAAATTGGTTGTCTGACAATTCTGACATCAATATTTCCGATTGTTCAGCAGAAGTGGTAACTATCTCTGCCTTTACGTAAGTAGTCATTTAAACGTTATTTCTTGTGAAGCATTAGTAAATCTTCTCCAGTTTTTAAGATCAATGTATCTTCCGTTAGCCTTACAATTTTCAATGTATCAAGATAACCCGGTTCACCGGCATCTTCGCGAAATTTAGCTTCAAAACCTTTTATGATCAACGTATCGCTGATCATTTTATAATCCTCAGGATAAGGCGAATCATTTTCAACAATGTACCTGGTATCGGTAATCTTTATATAAGTATGGGGATCATCCTCAAAATACCAATTACCCTGTATTAGTTCTACAGCGTTGTTTGAAGAACTACAAGCCATGAAACAGGATAAAAATAATATTATTTTGAGTTTCATATTGTCCACAAAAATTAAAGGCTCACATTTTTTGTGAGCCATTGAATTAATTTGAAAGAGAAATTTATTACTACGATTTTAATGTTGAGTTGGCCTTGGTGACTGGTTTTGTTCAGGCCTTGGTATTAAGGCTTTCCTGCTCAATTTAAATTTCCCTGTTTTAGGATCAACGCCTATCAGTTTTACTTTTACTTTATCTCCTTCATTAAAGACATTATCCATAGTCTCAAGCCGTTTCCACATAATTTCCGAAATATGCAGCAATCCCTGCTTACCAGGAAGGAATTCAATAAAGGCTCCAAACTCTTTTATACCTTTTACAGTGCCTTCATACACATCGCCAATTTCAGGAACAGACACGATGCTTTTTACCCATGCAACGGCCTGGTCAAGACTTTCTTTATTGGCAGAAAAAATACTTACTTCTCCCGTTTTACCCACTTCAGTTATATTGATAGTCGCGCCGGTGGTCTTTTGAATTTCCTGGATAATTTTTCCACCTGGTCCTATTACAGCGCCTATAAATTCTGAGTCAATTATTAATTTCTCCATTCTTGGTGCGTGCGGTTTCACATCGGCCCGGTGTTCAGGAAGGCAATTGTACATCGCGTCCAAAATATGCATTCTTCCTTTTTTTGCCTGATCGAGCGCCTGCCTCATAATATCCATGCTCAGGCCATCCACTTTTATATCCATTTGTACACCGCATATTCCGTCTCTCGTTCCGGTAACTTTAAAATCCATATCACCTAAATGATCTTCATCACCAAGAATATCAGAAAGTATCGCAAATTTTCCTTCTTTTGAAATTAAGCCCATAGCCACACCACTTACATGTTTTTTGAAGGGAACACCTGCATCCATAAGAGCAAGCGAGCCTGCGCAAACGGTAGCCATAGACGAAGATCCGTTGCTTTCAAGAATATCACTTACTACTCTAACAGTATAAGGATACTCGCTTCCGGGCAAAATTTGCTTGAGAGACCGCATAGCAAGATTGCCATGTCCTACTTCCCGCCGGCCAACACCCCGCATCATTTTTACTTCGCCGGTTGAAAAGGGAGGGAAATTATAATGCAGAATAAATTTAGAATAATCGCTGCTGGCGGCACTTTCTACAAGCAATTCATCCAATGGCGTACCGAGGGTAACCGTTGTCAATGATTGTGTTTCGCCCCTGGTAAATAATGCAGAACCATGTGGTGATGGCAAATAATCAACTTCCATGGTAAGTGGCCTTATATCTTCAAGTCCCCTGCCGTCAAGGCGCTTGTGGTTAGCGAGTATCATATCACGTATGACGTTATACTGAAGTTCACCAAAGTAATATTTTATTAATGCTTTATCCTCACCAGGAAGTTCTTCCCCAAGAAACGTTTCAATCTCCGAACGAAGGTTATCAAAAGCATCCTGTCTTTCATTTTTCGCTGAAGCAGCCGACGCTATTGCCAGCACTTTATCTTTTGCGAAAGCAATTATTTTATTATCGAGCTCTTCATTCCGGTAAGGTTTTGTGTAGACACGTTTTTCTTTTGCCCCCACTTTTTCTCTAAGTTCCTGCTGGGCCTTTACTTGTATTTTTATGGCAGTATGTGCTGTTTCAATAGCTTTTACCAGGTCTTCTTCCTGGCATTCCTTACCCTGACCTTCCACCATCATAATGTTACGATCAGTAGCAGCAATAAGAAAATCCATCTCCGCTTCCGCAAGCTGCGTTCTGCTGGGATTTACTACCATTTCACCATTTACCTTTCCAACGCGTACTTCAGAAATAATCTCCTGTATGGGTATATCAGAAACCGCTAAAGCCGCTGAAGCTGCCAGGCAAGCCATGGCATCAGGCATTACTTCAGGGTCGCTGGAAATAAGGGATACCAGCACCTGTACATCGCACAAGTAGTCATCAGGAAATAAGGGCCGCAAAGCACGATCAATCAATCTTGAAGTTAATATTTCATAATCGTTCAGCCTGGCTTCCCTTTTAAAAAAGGACCCTGGAATCCGGCCGGCAGAGGCAAATTTTTCCTGGTAGTCCACGATCAATGGAAAGAAAGATTGTCCTTCTTTTGGTTCTTTATTAGCAACTACAGTGGCCAGTATAACGCAGTCGCCTAAACGAACGGTTACCGCACCATCTGCCTGGCGGGCGAGTTTTCCGGTTTCGATGGTGACCATGCGGCCCTCTCCTATATCGAATGTTACTGAAATGGGATTTGGAGTCATATTAATTGTTCGTATTAGTAGTAAAAAGTATTCCCAACCTTGAATTCAGTTGGGAATAGCTAACAATATCTTCAAATGCAATATTTATTTACGGAGTCCTAACTTTTCTATTAAGGCACGATAACCTGAAAGGTTATGCTTGCTTAAGTAAGTTAAAAGGCTTTTTCTTTTTCCAACCATTTGCATCAATCCACGTTGTGTGCTGAAATCTTTTTTATTTGTTTTAAGATGACCGGAAATGTGATTAATATTTTCCGTAAGTAGAGCAACCTGAGCTTCAATAGAGCCGGTATTGGTAGCACTTCCGCCATATTCCGCGAATGCATTCGCCTTTTTTTCAGATGTTAAATAAGACATTTTTATTAAATAGATTTTATAATTGGCTGCGAAGGTAATAATTAAATTTTAATTTCAAGCACTGCCTTTGTTATCGTAATTAAAAAATGAGATGGCGGCATATACCTGATTCTATTAAACCAATTATTTGAAGCTTTTGATATTTAGTGCATACAAGGCAATAAAAACCAGTCCAAAAAAACTGGAAAAGGAAGATATGCCTACCGCCATAAGATTATTGCCATACAAATAAAACGGCAGCGCTATACCAATAATAATACCCGCTATATAAAGGTAGAAGCCGGTTCGTTTGAAATTCCACATTAAAATAGCGCCCAATAATGTAAACAAAGCAGAGACAATCGCCCCCACCGCACTCTTGCGAATATTATCTACTGTCATCATTTTTGAAACGGTCATCATCACTTTTTGGCCAAATATGGATCGTTTCTTTTGTATGGCTCCTTGCATTACTGAATCCTTGTGAAATGTTGTATCATTCATTTTTCCCATGCTCGCCGCTGAAATCATTTTCGCTGAGGTGGAAGCGGTGGAATACGTCCAGGCACTGCTAACAATTGCCCAACCACTTCCAATGAAAGTAAGTATGCACAATACAGTGAGAAGTGTTGGCCTTGTTCGTGGTTCCTGCTCAAACTCAGTTAAATTCGATTCCATAAATAAATTTGTGAACAATAATACGCTTTTGCAGTTGATGGAAAAAATTTTCTGTCCCCTATCTAATTTTATATGATAAAAGGATTAAATATTCCGATGTGACAGCATAAGAAAACACACCGATGCATGATAACGCTACCCTTCAACGTAAACTTTTTTTGCGGGGAGTACCTGAATTTTATTTCCAGTATTTTTCATATCCATCAGCGGGTTTCCAACCCGAATGCGGTTCATAATAATTCCACAACAGCGCCGAAACCTCGCGTGCTAATTGCCAGGCTTCATTGCCGGGTTCCCATCTTTGATCAGTATTATTTTTGGTGGCAATGTAAAAAACATAATCACCGTGTGGCGCATTTACCAGCACGCCCTCTGAGCGGGATGCATCTACCATACCCTGTTTGGAAGCAGCCTGTATGTAAGGCGGTATTTGAGAAAGCGCGTATTCATCCCAGTAAATATGGGTAAGTATCCGGTACATACGCTGGCTCGCTGCTTCAGATACTGCCGTACCTTCCCGGATCATTACAAGCAGGTCAGACATTTCCCTTGGCGTGGTCTGCCCCCATCCGTACTGATCATAATTATACTTACGCCCGGCCGTTCTTGCATTCACACGGGTATATTGAAACCCATGCGTTGAAAGCCATTGATTAATAGATACCCCGCCGCCCGCCAGTTTTTCGCACCAGATAGCCGCCGTATTATCGCTGTGCGTTATCATCAATGTAATAGCGTTGCTTAGATCTGTTTTGGTGCTGTCTTTAAAGTATTGCATGAGGCCCGAACCGCCATGAGCCATAGAATCCCGGTACAACAATGGCTGGTGATAGGTAAATATACCTTCTTCAATTTTATTAAAAATGCCGGCAAGAATTGGCAATTTCACGATGCTTGCCGTTGGAAAAATAGTATCGGCATTGATGGCTACTTCTTTGCGGGTTTTTAGATTGCGGGTATAGATACCAGCAGTGCCATGAAATAAATCCAATAGAGTTCTGAGTTGACGTTCCAGTTTTTTATCTGTCGTGTATTGCGAAAAAGCATTGCTTTGTACAATAAATATTAGCAGGAATAAAATAATACTACCGGAAAGGACTTTTTTCATTGCGCATTTTTCGGAAAAATACAAAATCATCTTTAGTTGAATGTCATTTGCGCCAGTAACTGAAATAATTCATCTTTACTTTTAATTATGTTACTGATATATTTACCCGTAATCACCCCAAGAAGTGACTATATTTTTGAATTCATTTTCAACCAGCAATTGGGTATGGGTTTCCGTACAACGGCGGACGCTCATGCATTTATAAATTATCCCGGAGAAAAAATCAATTATTCCGGTCATCGCTTTAATGCTGAATTTTTCATAAAAGCTTCACCGCTCCTCGCAGAAGATTCTATAAAGAAAATCGTAATTCCCATTGAAGAGTGCAATGAAATAAAAATTCTATTTCCCAACAATGATAATTGCGATATGGGTTTCGATATATTTTCAGCGACCTTTTATATGCTGAGCCGTTATGAAGAATATTTACCATTTATACCTGATCAATACGGGAGATTTGATGTAACGGGTAGCATCGCTTATAAAAACAACTTCCTGCAAATGCCTGTTGTTGATAAATGGATGGAACAATTTAAAATTATTTTAAATAAAAGTTTCCCGGAATTGACATGCAAGGCTGCAAAGTTTACAGCACTGGTAACCTACGATATTGATGTCGCCTATAAATTTAAAGGAAGAGGTTTTGTAAGAAACACGGGCAGCACGATTAAAGACCTGTTACGATTCGATTTCAAAAATATTTTCGGCAGAACTCAAACCCTTAACAATAAAAACAAAGACCCATGGGACACGTATGATTATCTTGAAAAAATAATTGCGAAAAATAATTTGCAATCTGTTTTCTTCTTTTTACTCGGAGACCATTCTATGCACGACAGGAATCTTGATTATAAGACCGCCGTGATGAAAACCCTGGTAAATAAAATAAAGGCCTTTAGTGAAATTGGCATTCACCCTTCTTTTACCTCTTCAATATTTCCGAAAAAAATTACTATTGAAAAAGAAAGGCTCGAAAAAATATCAGGAGCACCCATTACTAAAAGCAGGCAGCACTTTCTAAAATTCATCTTACCATCAACTTACAACACTCTGGTTGACAACGGTATAAAAGAAGACTATTCCATGGTATTTCCCTATGAGGCCGGTTTTCGTGCAGGAACGTCAAACCCATTTTACTTTTATGATTTAAAAAAGGAAAAAACAACTTCATTAAAAATATTTCCGGTCACGCTAATGGAGGGCAATTTTATGAATGATAAAAATTTACCAAAGGAGAAAGTGATGGAAAATATTGTTAACCTAATAAATGCAGTGAAAAATGTGAACGGCACCTTTATCAGCATCTGGCACAACCATACCGTTAGTGAAACGAAAGAATACCAGGATTGGAAAAAAATTCATGATCAAATGATACAAAAAATTGTAACTATTTCGGTTGATCCGTAAGCCATCTCTTTAGGACAAATGATCCATAAAGTTGATTAGTATCTTTTCTTCGTTTTCCCAGTTAAGTTCTTCTGATGCTTTTGCCGTATTCCGTTTCCAGCTATTATATACTTCCATATCTTTCGCAATCTCCATAATTTTTTTAGCGATATCCAAGGGATCAAAACTGTTTATGAAATCTCCGACCTGGTATTTTTCTATTATTAATTCTATTTCAACAGCTTTTGATGATAACACAGGAACTCCGGCATGTAGATAATCGAAAAATTTATTCGGTAATGCAAAGAGATGCTCATCAGTAAAGTCAATTTTTTCAAAGATCAACCCCAGGAAGCATTGCCTTGTATATTCCGTCATTTGGTTGTAAGGCAGAGCGTCGATAAAAGTAACTTTTGAAGAAAGTTTTAATTCCCGGACCATTTCCTTCAATTTATACAAAATAGTACCAGTGCCAATAAAATACAAGCCGAAATCACCAGGCAAAAACTGCATCGTTAAAACAGCTTCTTCTGCGCCGCGATGTTCGTTGAGGCCCATACCTTGCATCACCAATATCTTTTTAGAAAGCGGCAGTGTTACTTTTTTTACATCCGCTTGTTGTACATTTTTGTAAGGAACATTTCGAACAACCGTAATAGTTACTTTATATTTCTTTTCATACACATCCTTAATGGAATTATTTACTGTGATCACATTCTTTAATCGCGGAAACAATGATTTTTCCAGTAATTCCCACACCTTCCTGGAGGTTTTCTTATACACGCTCATTGTAAAATATTCATGGCAGTCGTAAACAAGTTTATTATTTTTAAACCGGGAAATAATAAAATTAGGAAGTAAAGTATCCAGGTCATTTGCCCATAAAACATCTGCCTTCTTAAAAAGCAGGTAAAAAAATAATTGAAGATTAAAAACCAGGTACATTAATGGACCACGGCGGAACAGGTTAGCAAAACGAATTACACCATAAGGAAATTCCTTCAATAGAAAACTATGGTTACTTTTTCTTCCAATGAGCAAAACGTCGTACCCCATTTTATACAAAGTATTGCATTCCTTTTGCACACGTTGATCGGTAACTATATCACTTATAACTGAAACAATAATTTTCTTATTCAACGAAACGATCAATTTTTAATTTACTAATGTTAAACAATTATAAGCAGTTTTGCGTATTAATTCAGGTAAATTATTAAATAAGTGCATCCATCAATTTGTTCCGTCCTTTGACAGATAAACATCTCCATATTGTATGTCTTGACGTGCCCTACCCTGTTGATTATGGTGGCGTTTTCGACCTCTTTTATAAAATAAAATCGCTATATGAATCAGGCATACACATTCACCTGCATTGCTTTGAATATGGCCGCGGCGCCCGGGAAGAACTTAATAAGTATTGCACGTCGGTAAAATATTATCAAAGAAAAAGCTTTATTAAAAGCGTGTCATTTCGTTTGCCCTACATAGTTAGTTCCCGGGCCAATCCATCTCTATTACATAATCTTTTACAGGATAACTACCCGGTGCTGCTGGAAGGAATTCATTGTACTTATTTCTTGTTCTCGGGGGACTTAAAAAATAGAAAAGTAATGGTAAGACTGCATAACGTGGAATACGAGTATTACCGGGAATTGTCAAAGGCAACCAATAACTTTTTAAAAAAAATATATTTTAAACAGGAAAGTTCGTTATTAAAAAAGTATGAAAAAAGAATTGCCGGCAAAACCACGTTCCTTACTGTGAGCGAAAAGGATACAGAAACCTACCGGCGGGAATTTGGCGCGACAGATGTACGCTACCTGCCCGTGTTTTTACCTTTTACCCATGTAAAATCGGAAGCCGGACCTGGAAATTTTTGCTTGTACCACGGAAATTTATCAGTTCCGGAAAATGCAAAAGCGGCCCGGTGGCTGATAAAAAACGTAGGCAATCTTTTAGATATCCCCTTTGTTATTGCAGGTAAAAATCCTCCCGGATATTTTGAGAAACAGGCACACAAAAATGATAATATTTGTATCGTTGCCAATCCGTCCACCAAAGACATGGATGAACTTATAAGAAAAGCCCAGGTTCACCTGCTACCGTCGTTTAATAAAACAGGCGTCAAAATAAAATTATTGAATGCACTTTTTAACGGGAAGTATGTCATTACCAATAAGGATGGGGTTGACGGAACCGCTCTGGAATCGCTTTGTGAAATTGCCAATACCGCGTCAGCATATAAAAAAATGACAGCACAATTATTTCATGCTTCTTTTACAGACGCTGATATTACTAAAAGAAAAAATATATTAGAAGGGAAATATGACAACGAGGCAAACGCCCAAAAACTTATCCAATGGATATGGTAGCATTATCCAACACTTTCCCTCTTTCAGTTTTTATGGTTCGGGCAGGATATTTATTGATAACCGGGTAATCATGCGTAGCCATTATAATAGCCGTGCCATAATCGCGGCTGATATTAAAAAGAAGGTGCATGATTTCATCCGATGTTTCGGGATCGAGGTTTCCGGTGGGTTCATCCGCGAGAATCAGCTTCGGTGAATTTAACAACGCCCGGGCAATATCTACCCGCTGTTGCTCTCCACCGCTTAGCTCAAAAGGCATTTTAAATCCCTTCGTTTTCAACCCGACTTTATCCAAAACATCTGCAATCTTCTCATCCATTAATTTCTCGTCTTTCCAACCCGTTGCTTTCAAAACAAATTTTAAGTTCTGATTTACATCCCTGTCCGTTAGTAGTTGAAATTCCTGGAACACCACTCCCAGATTTCTGCGCAGGTAAGGAACTTTTTTCCAGTCTAGTGAAAAAAGATCGTACCCAACAACAGTCCCTTCACCTTCTTTAAGAGTAAGGTCGCCATACAATGTTTTTAAAAGACTCGATTTACCGGTACCGGTTTTTCCAACAAGGTAAACGAATTCGCCTTTGTTTACTACGATATTTACATCCTGCAGAACGAGTGATTCTCCCTGGTAAACGTTGACATTGCGTAATTCAACAATTGCTTCTCCCATAATAATACATCTTATTAAATACCGTTTTTATCGAATGCCCCAAAGTTAGTTTTATAATTATATTTTCCTGAAAAGAAATAATACACAGGTGTTAAAAAAATATTTTTCATTTAAACTAAAAATTTAGTTGTTAAACTAAATAATTAGTTTAAATTTGTTTTCGAAACTATAAATTATAATATATAATGAAGACACTTACAAAAGCTGAGGAACAAATAATGCAGCTGATTTGGAGGTTGGAAAGGGCATTCCTGCGGGAAATTATCAATGAATTACCCAACCCAAAGCCGCACCAAAACACCGTGTCAACCATATTGAAAATATTGGTTGAAAAAGAATTTGCAGGGGTAAATGTAATTGGCAGAAATCACCAGTATTATCCCCTGGTACATAAAGATGCTTATTCCAAAGGAAGTATGAAATCGCTGGTTAAAAAATATTTTGACGGTTCATTTACCAATGCTGTTTCCTCCATGGTAAAGGAAAACAACATTAGTATTGAAGACCTGGAATTGCTTTTAAAACAATTAAAAAAAGGTAAATAAAACCTGGCGGTCTTGCCTGATTTATAAAAAACGGCAGGACAAAACCACCAGGCGTAAAACACAAATTATGATAACACTTGCATGGTATTTATTAAAAGTGATAATATGCTCAGGCATCTTATGCGGATATTATTATATATCACTTCGAAACAAAATTTTTCACCGCTGGAACCGCTTTTATTTACTGGCTTCAGTAGTTCTCGCCCTTTCAGTACCATTGATGAAAATAAATTTCTTCCATGACTCCTCAGCAGATAAAGGTACCGTATTACAAATGTTGCAAACTATAAATAACAGTGATGAAATAATTATAGAATACAGCCGGCATAACGGGCTCCAGCTTAGCTCAGAAAATATTATTGGAGCAATATACCTTTTAATTACCATCGCATTTTTAGCAACCTTCTTTCTTGCCTTATATAGGATATACCGGTTAAAAAGAAAATATCCTGAGATAAAAATGAAAGGAATCAATTTCATTTCAACTGATGCAAAAGGAACACCATTTTCATTTTTCAAATCTATTTTCTGGAATAATGCAATCGATCTTCACTCGAAGCATGGGCAGCAGATTTTCAATCATGAAATAGCCCATGTAAAGGAGAAGCATTCTTATGATAAGATTTTTATGAATGTGGTACTTATTTTTTTCTGGGTGAATCCTTTCTTTTGGCTGATGCGAAAAGAACTGGGTATGATACACGAATTCATTGCGGATAAGGAATCAATGGAAGGCAACGATGTGAATGCTTTTGCAGAAACGATACTTCAAACGGTATACCCCGGACAAAATTTTTCACTGACCAATAATTTTTTCCATTCACCTTTAAAAAGAAGACTCATTATGTTTACAAAAAATAAAAACCCAAGAGTAAGTTATCTAAGCCGGCTACTGGTGTTGCCCTTGGCCGCCGTCGTTATTTTTGCCTTTACATTAAAAATTAAAACCGTTTCTCCTGCTAATTTTTATTCCGGCCAAACAATTACGGTAGTTATAGATGCCGGTCACGGTGGCGAAGACAATGGTGCAATTGCCTCCAATGGAGTAAAGGAGAAAGACATCAACCTTTCTATCGCAAAAAAAATCGCGGCATTGAATTCAAATGATCATATTAATATTTTACTCTCAAGAGATAATGATCAATTAATCCCGGTGAAAGAAAGAGTTGAATTTGCCAAAGCTCATCATTCAGATTTATTTATATCAATTCACATAAACGCAGTATATAATGGCAATCCAAATGAAAGTGGTTTTTCCGTCTTAATTGATAAAAATAACACTGATAAAAATAAATTACTCGCATCTGCATTGATACAGGAATTAAAGAAATCTTATACAACAAATGGTTTTATTGGAGTTCGTAAAAACGGTGTTTGGGTTCTTGATAACAATATTTGCCCGGCGGCTCTTATTGAATGCGGTTACTTAAGTTATCCTGCAGATGAGGCATTCATCACAAATAATAGCAACCAGGAAAAAATCGCCAGAAATATTTTAGACGCAATAGAGAAATATGCGGATAATGCCGGGAATACTAAACCAGCAATTTCTGAGGCTTCAAATGATTCGCTACCAAATGCCTACTATCACAATAAAAAGATTGAAAGAATAGATGGTTTGGGTGATACTTCAAAAATAAAATTAACCTACACAGATGGAATGCAGGAAACTATTACCATGGAGCAGGCTAAAAAGGGAGGCTTACTTGTGCTGCCGCCACCGCCACCTCTCCCACCAGCCCCACCGCCTCCTCCTGCCCAAAATGAACCGGCGCCACCACCTCCGCCCGCACCTCCGCTACCCCGGGATGTATTATACGTTGTGGATGGCAAAATGGTTACTGCCGATGAAGCTAAAAAAATTCACCCAAATAATATTCAAAGCATACATATTTTGAAAGGTGAAAATGCGGAAAAAAAATATGCGGAAAAGGGAAGAAAAGGCGTGGTTGAAATTATAATGAAACCCGGAAGCTTTTCTCAAAATGATTCCATTCCCGATAAAGTGTTTACCAAAGTTGAAAATGAAGCAAGTTTCCCCGGCGGCCACGCAGCATGGATACAGTATGTGACCCATAATATTAAAGCGTCAATAGATTCCTTTACCAATAAAGATTTTGGGACATGTATAGTAAAATTTATAGTTTTAAAAGATGGGCGGGTAAGCAATGTTCAAGCTACCACAATGGAAAATACCCAATTGGCTAAAGTTGCTGTGAATACCATTAAAACAGGCCCAAGGTGGATTCCTGCTACTCAAAATAATCTAACGGTAGATTCTTACAGATTGCAGCCGGTAACTTTATCCGATCCTGAAAAGATTAGTGATGACTCAGGAAAAAATGAACCTAAATGAATTCAGATCAAAGAACGTTTGGAAAGCCTAAACCCTCCTAAAAGTTCTTAAGTAAATACCAGTTCCCTTTGTTGATTTTTAATCATCAATTCTTTTTTACCACTGCTTTCAACCCTTCCGATAATTTGCGCGTCAATATTAAAGGAAGCAGCCAGTTTGATTATTGATTCAGCAAAATCAGCATTGGTGTAGATTTCCATCCTGCAGCCCATATTAAATACCTGGAACATTTCACGGTCATCAGATTTACTTGCCTCCTGTATTTGCTTAAAAATCTGAGGAGGCTCAAATAAATTATCTTTTACAATTTTTACATTTTCGGGAATGTATTTTAAACATTTTGTTTGTCCGCCGCCGCTACAATGGATCAGGCCTGATATTTTTTCGAAATTATTGTCAAGTAATTTTTTGATTAAGGGCGCATACGTTTTCGTTGGAGAAAGAATATCTTTTATATCGCTTATCCTGTTTTCCCCGATATAAACTACCTCATCATGTAAAGAAGTATCATAACTCTCTTTAAAATTTTCGGCATAATATTTATTCAGCATGTCGTGCCTTGCAGAAGTCAGTCCGTTACTGCCAATGCCGCTATTATAATTATTTTCATACGTTGCTTGTCCAAAAGAGGCCAGCCCCACGATTACATTTCCAGCCTTAATTTTCCCGTTGGAAATAATTTTTGCTTTCGGCCACCTGGCCGTCATGGTTCCATTTACCGCAATGGTTCTTACCACATCACCTACGTCTGCCGTTTCTCCGCCGAGGTAGTGGATGTGAATACCAAACGATTTCATCAGGTCAAAGAATTCCTGTGTGCCGTTGATAACCTGCTCAAGAACCTCAGCATTGATCAGGTTCTTATTTCTATCAATGGTGGAATTGAAAATAATGTTGTCATAAATGCCAACGCACAAAAGATCATCAAGATTCATAACCACTGCATCCTGCGCAATGCCCTTCCATACGGATGCATCACCTGTTTCCTTCCAATACAAATAGGCAAGGATACTTTTGGTGCCAGCTCCGTCGGCATGCATAACATTTACAAATTCATCATCTCCTCCAAGATAGTCCGGGTAAATTTTACAAAATGCTTTGGGAAATATTCCCGCGTCAAGATTTTTTACAGCAGCGTGAACTTCTTCTTTTTGAGCAGAGACGCCACGCCTGGAATAAAGGGACATGATTTTATTTTATGGGCTGCAAAAATATAAAATATCGCCCGTCTATTATCATTTGAAACTATCAAGGAATAATTAATTTAGTTTTGCATTTCTGCATGAAGGTATATAGCGATATAACTAAGTTACCCTTTTTTAAAAATGCCGTTATTACTATTGGCACGTTTGATGGCGTTCATTCCGGACATCTTCAAATTATCCAGCAGCTTAAAAAAGAGGCTGCGCTTATCGGGGGAGAAACTGTCATCATTACTTTTGATCCGCACCCCAGGATGATTATTAATACGAAGCCGGGAGCAAATTCCAGGGAAATAAGATTGCTTAATACACTGCCTGAAAAAATTGAACTGCTGCAACAGCAACACGTCGACCACCTGGTAATTGTTCCATTCACAATAGAATTTTCAGAGCAAGCTGCAGAAGAATATATCAAGGATTTCCTGGTAGCAACATTCCATCCCCATACCTTTATTATCGGGTACGATCATCATTTTGGTAAAAACAGGCAGGGGAATTATAAATTGCTGGAATCTTTTCAAACGATCTTTAATTTCAAAGTGAAAGAAATACCTGAGCATGTATTGCATCAGGTAACTATAAGCTCAACAAGGATCAGGTATGCGCTTGAACAAGGTGACATCAGCACAGCAAACGAATATTTGGGCTATACCTATTTTTTTGAAGGTAAGGTAATTGAGGGAGATAAGTTAGGTAGAACACTTGGCTATCCCACCGCGAATCTCGAAATTACAGATAAGAACAAACTCGTCCCAGTAAATGGGGTATATGCCGTGGAAGTTTCCCTGGTTGATGAGTCCGTTGTAAGTGCATTATCAAGCAGCGAATACATCGTACCACTGCAAGGCATGATGAATATTGGATTCAGGCCCACAGTGGGCGGCACAAAAACGATTATCGAGGTACATATTTTTGATTTTGATAAAATCATTTATGGGGAAAACATACGGGTGCATGTAAAATATTTTTTAAGAGAAGAAATAAAATTCAGTGGGCTGGAAGCACTGACGAAACAATTGGCTGCAGATAAAATGAATGCCCTGGAATTGTTAAACAAACCCTAATTATTATTGCCGCCCATTATTATTTTATACACCAGTTCTTTCATAAGTGAACCGCCGGGTGTTCCGTGATTTCTTATTCCAATGCTTCTCAAGTTATAATCGTGCAGTAACATAATAGCCTGTTCCGCTTCCGCAAAAGAATAATTCATCAACATGTCCATAGCCTGCTGCACCAAATAAGGGTTGTTGTAAAAGACAGGCCTCAGCGCTTTCTCACTCTTATCGTTCATTTGATAAATGACCAGGATTTTGGTAAAATAATTATAAAGTGACGGCAATACCAATTGTATGGGCACTGATTTTGGATTGGCCTCAAAATATTGAATAATGCGTATAGCTTTTGAAAGATCTTTTTTACTTAATGCATGTTGTAACTCAAAGATGTTGTATTCCTTACTTACGCCAATATATTTTTCAATATCATCTTCTGTAATGTTTCTTTCTCCGACGAGATTAATAGACAATTTTTCAACTTCATTGGCAATCCTGTTGAGATCGTTGCCAATATGGTCAACAAGCAAGGTCAAGGCCCTTGGGGTGACCTGGTAGCCTTTCGATTGCAGGTAACCGTTAGTCCATGAGGGCAACTGGTTATCATATATCTTTTTTGATAAAAAAACTTCACCATGCTTTTTAATCAGCTTCGAGATGCGGCTGCGCCCATCGATCGTTTTGCCTTTATAAGAAACTACCAATATGGTTGAGCCAAGTGGTTTCTCGATATATCCTTCCAGTTTTTCTACATCCTTCATCTGCTGGGCCTCTTTCAACAGCACAACCTGCCTTTCCGAAAACATGGGATAGCGCCTGCATGCATTTAATATATCCGCCCAGTTGGCATCTTTGCCATAAAAAATGCTGAGATTAAACTCTGCATCGGCAGCGCTTAATATCTTTTTTTCAGCATATTCCATTACCTCGTCAATATAAAACTCTTCTTCTCCTTCCAGCCAGTACAATGGCTTGTATATATTTTTCTTCCAGTCGGAGATTATGGTCAATGCACTCATTTTTCAAAGATATATTTTTACGGGTATTTTAATTGGGATCACTACAAATCATATAATTTTGTTTGGCATGATTTTGGAAAAAATATAATGCATACCTTTAAATTTTAAAATTAATTTATACACATGAGTTACGAGAATTTTCCCAACAGTGACGCTCCCGGCGAAAAAACAGTGGTTGTTAAGAACAACAACAACCGCAATATTTTAACGGGCATCCTGATTGTGGCCCTGCTGGCTACCTGGGGCTATATTATTTACGACAAGAATAAAACAAAGCAGGAGAAACAGGATCTTACCACGCAAATCGTTAACAGCGATTCTTCTAAAAATGAGTTACAGCGCGAATTGAATGATGCTGCCTTGCGGCTGGATGCGCTGAAAACGTCCAACGTGAAAGCGGATAGCCTTTTAAAAACAAAAGACAAAGATATCCAGGACCTCAGAGCAAGGGTGCAAACTATTATTAATAATAAAAATGCTACAACCGCTCAACTTGCCGAAGCCAAACGTTTAATTGCTGAATTGAAAGGTAATATTGAAACTTATACCGCCCAGATTGAAGAGTTGAAAACCCAAAACACCCAACTAACGCAGGAGAAGCAGGAAGTTACCCAGCAGCGGGATGTTGCCTATAAAAACGTTGATTCAGCAAAACAGGTTATCAAGGAAAAAGAAAATGTAATTGATGTAGGTTCTACACTTCATGCTTCTAACTTTAGCATTGTAGGTCTTAAAGAAAAAAACAGCGGAAAGGAAAAAATAACCACTACTGCAAAACGAGTTGATAAGCTTAGGATTTCTTTCGATATTGACGAAAACCGGATTACGGAAAGTGGAAGCAAAGATATCTATGTGTGTATTACCTCACCAGACGGGAAACCTGTAACAGTTGACGCTTTAGGTTCCGGCTCGTTCGTAACAAGAGATGGCGTTCAGAGGCCTTTTACCAAAAAAATAGAGATTAACTATGTACAGGGTGAAAAACAACCGGTTACCGTGGAATGGACTCAAAACAGTGATTTTCAAACCGGGAATTATAAAATTGAAATTTATAACAATGGTTTCAAAATAGGAGAAGGTATTCGCTCATTTAAGAAAGGCGGCTTATTCGGATAAAAGAAAGAAAACAACGTTTGCACATATTATTTCTTCCTTGTGAAAAACGAGAAAACTTTCCGTGTAATGCGGAAAGTTTTTTATGTATATCCACCTAAGCGAGTATGGATGTTATTGAATTATAACAGGTGCCGCTACATATTTCTGCAATGGCTATCATTTACAGATTAAACATTACATATCATCTGCATTTTCGGCGGATTTATTTGGAAGCAACCGGCGGCTTACCGCCTTCGGGAACAAATATCAACGCATCAGAATTGAGGCAATATCTTTTACCGGTAGGCGCAGGGCCATCATCAAAAACATGCCCCAGGTGAGAACCCGATTTGGAATCAACCACTTCCGTACGGGTTGCGCCAAGACTGTTATCTTCAACAAGTTTAACCGCATCTTTACTTATGGGCGCATAAAAACTTGGCCATCCCGTGCCTGAATCAAACTTCGTTTCAGAACTAAAAACGGGTTGCAATGTTGCTGCAGAATAATAAGTGCCCTTTTCATAAAAGTGATTCAGTTTCCCGCTGAAGGGCCTTTCGGTACCTTGCTCCCTTAAAATATAAAACTGAGCCGGCGTTAATTTCTTTTTCCATTCACTCTCCGATAACTTCATGGGAAAGTTTGCATTTTCAGAAACATTTTGCGGATCGGGGTATTTAGTATCCGATGTTTTTGTTCCGGGAGTTTTAGATTTTGAATTATTTGTTTGTGATTGCGAACAGTTCGTTAGTAACAAAGAGAACAAGATTGAAAACAGGTATATAATCTTTTTCATAATATAAATTTTGTTGATATACGAAACAAAATTATAGAAAGGATTGTTACAAAATGTTAAGAATCATTTCAGGCAAAACCCCGGATAACCAATTCTGTTGAATAAGCCGGTTTATTTTACCCAGTTTAAAAACCAGCGGGGTGCTTCCTCCTTCAACTTTTAGAATATAAATACCAGAGGTAAAGTTGCTTATATTGACGGTAGTTTTTTGTGATTGAAGTATCTGCACTCTTAATACTCTGCCGCTTAGGTCAAATAATCGTTTTGTTTTGCCCAAATCATTAACAGGATCATTTGAACTGATAATAACCTGGTTGATAAATGGATTCGGATAAACCGCAAGGGAAACATCAACCGTGTTGGTGTCCTCAGGAAGAGGGCCGCCCGCAGCAAGTGAGCTATCGCAAACAGAAGAATTCAAAAAGGAATTTCCTGGGTTTCCTGTTGCAAATATGCTTCTCATTTCACTTTCTTGCCCTTGCGTAAACATGTTCATACAAGCATCATCGGTAAAGTCCACAAAATTCATGAACATATCGCCATATAGATTAATGGAACAGTCCGCCTGAGTTGGGGCATCGGTACATAATGTTTGGAGTCAGCCAGCACCAGTAACAGAGGTTCAATCCTGGAAATAAAGTCAAAAAGCTGCATACTGCAAAATATTCAGTCAAGCATTTTATAAATGAATTAACAAGCATACAAAAGCCGTTTACTATTTTTGCAGCATTCTAAAAAAATATAATGATCAAAAAATTAGTTGTAGCCGTTCTTATTTTACTTTCTTTTTCATGCAATAACAATTCTACCCCTGATTACGACCCAAGTCTTCCTGTAGGACAACCCACTAACCTGCCGGCACCGAACCCCATTATATTTACCGTGGAGGCAGTGTATCCCCACGATTCAAAAGCATTTACGCAAGGCCTGCAATTTTATAATGGAAAATTATATGAGGGCACCGGGGAGCCAGGTCGGTCCACTTTACGTATAGTGGACATAAAATCAGGCATTCCCGAAAAAGAATATCTTATTCCTGATTCAACTGTATTTGGGGAGGGGATTACGATCTTCAATGGCAGGATCTACCAGCTTACATGGCAAAGCCATAAAATTTTTGAGTACGATCTGAAAGATATCATGCATCCCATCGCCACTTATAACTGGAGCCTGGAAGGCTGGGGAATTACCAATGATGGAACCAATCTTATTATAAGCGACGGATCATCCAAACTATATTATGTGCAACCCGATGAAGCAACGAAAGAAATGAAAACAATAAAAATTCTTACGGTTGCGGATAATACCGGGGAACTTGACAGCCTTAATGAATTGGAATATATAAACGGTTATGTCTTTGCCAACCGCTGGTACAACAATCATATTTATAAAATAGATGCGGCTAACGGCCATGCGGTGGGTATCATGGACCTCACAGGACTGCTGCATCAATATGATCCAAATGACCGGGTCGGTGATGAAGCCGTTTTAAACGGCATCGCCTATGACAGCACTACAAAAAAATTGTACATCACCGGTAAGGACTGGCCGAAGATGTTTGAGATAAAGTTGAATAATAACTAGGCAATTTGCTAAGGAGAGGCATTGGAGCGAGGTTATGTGGATTGGGCGATATATACAACGGAACTGCATTTTTCAGTACGTGCCATCGCTTTCATATTTGAAATCCCCCCATTTATACATGCCCTAACCGGATTTGATTTCCCCGTTTTATATTGTTCGCTCAACATACAGACATAAAAACTGTCATACCACATGGGCTTTATGGAAACCAGTTGCATTTGGTGCAATGCCAGCAATGTCTTCATCGAAGCGGGTGAAAAATGATACAAGTGCCGGGGAACATCATACGCGGCCCAAAACTCATTATATACTTTTTCATCATAACAGGTATAATTCGGAACAGCAATAAAAAGTTTACCATTTGGCTTTAGTAATTGATGTAGCCTTTTAATATAGTCATGGAGTTCGTGTACATGCTCCAGCACATGCCACATGGTAATAGCATCAAAACTTTCCACAGGGAGTGAAAATAATTTCTCCGGGCCTTCTATATTTAATTGATACAATTCCTTTGCCTTGTTGCGTGCGGACAGGTCAGGCTCGAGACCGGTAGCATTCCACCCGGCATTTTTCATAGCATGTAAAAAGGCTCCCGTACCGCAACCAACATCCAGGATATTCCCATAGAATTTGCCGGTAGCTTTCTCCACCCATTTTCTTTTTTGTACCAGGGTACGCTTTCTTACTGCGTGATATAATTTATTAACCAGCCCCTCATTGGTGTTGCTGTGCGAAATATAATTTTCGGATTGATAATATGGACCAATCTCCGCTGCTGAAGGCGCCTGCTGCGTAAACCGAAGCGTACAATCCTTACATTCCCAAATTTCAAACCGGTCATGGGAAACTGTATAATCTTCGGCCGAAAATACAGGAGCAATATTTTTTTGCCCGCAACAGGGGCATGTGTCGTACACGATCATTTTCTTCCACTTCGTACAAAGAAAATATAAAATCTTCAATACTATCGTTTATCTGTGCCTGGTGAGAAGATTTTGTTTTTCTTTATGTTTATTTTGATTGAATTTTACCTGAAATGAATATTGCAGTCATAAGGCAGAAAATAAGGCATCTCGGGTTTTTTATTCCTTTTCGTATACATCTTTTGTTAATAGCCGTCGCACTGGTTTTAGCTTTCGGCTGGCTAAGGCAAAATAATGCCATTCCTGAAACATCGCGGACGGCGATCATTAACGTTTTCATTTCGGTTACTTTTTGGTTTGCTTTGACAATTCTTGTCGTGTCACTCCTGAGTGCATTGGTTCCCTGGATATTTTTTTTATATAGCAAAAAAAATAACAGGAGTGTTCTATCAATAAAAACGCCGGACAAAGAAAATAAAACCAACCAACAACAGGTGCAGGTTGATATTTCGAAAATAGTAAAGCCGGTCTTTGGTTACATACGCCTGCGGCTGCTTTACGATGGAAATAATGTATCGCCAAAATTTACACCGGTTGATTCACAGCCAAAAAAAGATTTTTTTTCTATGCATATAAAAGGCCTGTACAACTGGCCGTTGAAGAATATTAAAGAGTATGACATAAACAGCGGCATTATTTATTTTGAAGATTTTTTCCAGTTCTTTTCTTTTTCTGCAGCACTTCCCGCCAACAGCAATTTTTTTACACATCCACAGCTTACCCAAACCGGTGCCATCATAGTTCAGCCAAAAAAAACAGAAGACACGAATATGAGAATTGAAGAAATGAGAAAAGTGGAAGGCGAATTTCTGAACTACAAAAATTTTGAAAATAATGATGACGTCAGAAGAATCGTTTGGAAAATTTACGCGAAGAACAAAGAGCTTGTGGTAAGAATTCCTGAAACCAATGATCGGTATGCATCCCACATTTACTTTTACGCTTCATTCTATAACGCGATCAGTAATGATGTGTACGCGGAATTCAATGAAGCATTTCTTGATAATTTTAAAACAATTGTATGGAATGTATATGAACAATTGTGCCGGCAAAATGAACTCGTACAATATATACCCGACCAGGAAACAAAAACATTCTATGCCGATGACGCGATTCAAAAAGCAAAATATATCGTCAGCACTTCCACCTGGCAAAAACAAAATGATCTGACCGGCTATTTTAATAAACAATATGGGTCTGTACTTTGTATTTCATCATTAACCGATGTAAAACAATTAGAAGCAGTCCTTGAAAAATCGGAAAGGGGTCTCACAGTGATTTTTGTTCCGCTCAGCAAAAGCTTTACCAATGTAAACGTGATTGATTGGCTGCAGTGGCTTTTCATAAAGCCCGAAAAGAAAAGTTCAGAAAAATTGCACCTTGCATTTAACCTCTCACCTTTGCGAAGAAAAATATTAGCAAATGAAAAAATAATTAAAGAAATGTTGAACAAAAGTGACTGTGAAGTTTTGATTATGGATAATGGATTATTTGATAAGGTATAATTAAAATTATCTCTCTGTTCTGATAGATACCGGGGCGGAGAGTGCCGGGACAAGGCCATATGAAAATTTCCAAAAAATATAGCATCAAAAAGATAGTTGCCCGGCTCGCCCTGTTGGTCATTCCTGCTATGGCAATAGGCGCATACCTGCTCTGGCATCTCAATGCGTATTATTCTGTACTCGAAAGTCAATGGATAACAGAAAGCTTGTTTTTAGCAACGGGCCTTTTTGCAGGTTGCCTCTTTTACAGTTTCCGCTTCCGCTTCATCACTACTTTTCTTCCGTTACTGTTGCTACTTTTTATTGTTAATAAGATAGTAAACAATCTTTATACAGGCGAGTTCACTGCATTTTACGCCACTACCAAATTTTACATTTTTGCTTTTTTATTTGTTACCGGGTGGCTTGCTGGCTGGGCCTTTGCAAGGTTGCGATGGTTCCCCGCTGTGCTCTCCGCGTTATTAATGCTGTTGCAAATTATTGTAGTAAGTAATACGACTGATATCACGGCACAAAAATTAATACTTGCCTTTGCCCCTGTGCTTGTATTTGCCTTCTATATCATTTACACTGCAGAACTGGTATTAAATATGAATGATGATGAGCCGAAATTTACCTGGTTCCTCACCAAAAAAATAATTGCATTTGCGGCGATTGCCGGCATCATTTTATTATTAATATTATCTTTTTATAAAAAAGAATTCCAGGCAATAGAAAAACAATATGGAGGCGGCAAAAGCGAGCAACAGGTGCCTAATAAAGAAAGCCTGACCAAAGAAAATAAAGACGGAAGCGTAAGCAATAAAAAAGAAATGGGTCTCAGTGGAGGAAGGAGTTCTACCAAGCGATTGGTGTTTATCGCAAAACTCGATAACTACTTTCCCAATTCGGACATGCCCAACCCGTTATACTATACCTACGATTATTATACAAAGTTTGATACGTCAACCCAAACTTTGGAAGTGGACAGCCTCATGCCTTCCAATGATTTGTTTCAGCCTGACCCCTCAAAAATTCCAGTGTATTTTACAAAAACAGACTCTTCTGTATTGGTAAAAGCAAAAGGTTTTTTGAAAAGGAAAGTAGTGAGCACCGAAGTATATAAAGCATTGCTTTCACCTAAAGAATTTTTGGCTCCTGAGACTGCCTTTTTTTGCCAGCCCATTGCAGTAGAAAAAGATTACAGGCAACAATTTAAAAGTGCTTACAGGGCAAAAATGCTGGTAAGTGAGCTTAACAGTGCTTATTTCGTTTATAATCCCGCGGGTAATAAAGAACTGGAGGCTTTTCAAAAGCAACGTTTCGATGAATTGCGGAAAGTAAGCACCTGGAACAACGAGGATGCTGCTTTCATGAGCTATTACACTTTTATTCCCAAAGGCGATGATTTTGATTCAATAAGAGTTCTCGCTAACGAAATAACGAAGAATGCATTGGCGCCGATCGATAAAATTATCGCTGTAAGAAATTATTTTTTGAGTAGGGATGAAACAGGGCAGCCTTTATTTAAGTACACCGAAAATCCCGGCGTACCCGGATTGCCCAGCGCCAGCAAACTGAATTATTTTTTGTTTGAAAACCGAAAAGGCTATTGCGCTTATTATGCAGGCGCCACACTTTTTTTATTGCGTGCGCTTGGCCTGCCCACGCGGGTAGCAACCGGCTTCTTAACGATGGACCGTAGCACCAAGAACAAAGGCTGGTATTGGTTTTACGAAGACCAGGCCCATGCATGGACACAGGTCTTCTTCCCGGGATATGGATGGATAGATTTTGATACCACCATCCCCAGTACTGAACAACAACAGGCGCCGGCACCTGACGGCACACCCCCCATAACGGTTCAAACAGCATTATTTGTAACGCATGGAAAGGTAACCGAAGTAGATACTTCAAAAAAGCGCGTGGACATGTCCGTTAGTCAAATGATTTACCATGATAAAACATTTGATTTGAAGAAACCCGTACTACTCGACATGGATGTTTCACTGGCTACAATAAGCAAAGACAGCGGCGAGGTGTCGCTTGGTGAATTAAAAAAAGGAAATGAAATAACAGCCCTTTCCTTTTCTGAGCAGTTTAAAGACATAGCAATGAAAGACAGCAATAATTATGAAGAAATTTTTCAGAAAATACCCAAACCTGCTCCTATTGATGAAATAAAAATTATTGATACCACACAGGAAAAACAACAGGTCAAAAAAGAAATTAAGAAAAACACTTTGCCTTTTTCGCAGATACTACGCTTTGGAATTATTATCCTTGTCCTGGTTATTTTATTAATTTTTAGTTTACCCTGGATCATTTTTAAATGGCTTAGTTATAAGGCAAGAAGCGCCGCCGCATTGTCTCAAAAAGCCTACTGGTCTTACATGGCAGCAACCTACTACTGCAACCAGCTTGGGCGTTCACGCGGTGATATGTCCCCTGCATTGTTCGCCAGGGGAAAAATTGATACCGAGTTTAAAACGAATCTGTTTGCTTTTATGCAGGTGTATTTAAAAACCAAATATGCCAAAGAATCGTTGACGAATTCAGAGCAGGCAATCATTCAAAATTTTTACACTCCTTTTTATAAAGCCGTAAAAGAAAAAGTTCCTTTTAAGGAACGCTTTTCCAAATTTTTAAATTTTTACAGAACGATAAACTTTTTCTCAAAACCAAAAATATAATGCATGGAAACCGTGAATACTGACAAAGCTTTACAAAATATACTCCGCCTTACTGACAATATCGAAACCGTTATAAAAGGAAAACGCAACCAGGTGAAATTTGTGCTGACCGCGTTGCTTGCCAAAGGACATATTCTTATGGAGGATAATCCCGGCACCGGCAAAACGGTGATGGCCAAAACGCTCGCACAGAGCATTTCAGGAGTAGGAGCGCATGATAGTGTGAGCTTTAAACGCATACAGTTTACACCGGACTTATTACCCATGGATCTTCTTGGCTCACATATTTTTGATGATATAAAAAAAGAATTCATTTTTAAAAAAGGTCCTCTCTTTTGCAATATCTTGTTGGCAGATGAAATTAACAGGGCTTCCCCAAAAGTGCAATCTGCTTTGCTGGAATGTATGGCGGAGAACCAGATAACCATGGGAGAAATTACTTATAAACTGAGTGACCTGTTTTTTACCATTGCTACGCAAAATCCTGTGGAAATGGAAGGAACCTATCCCCTGCCTGCAGCACAGCTCGACAGGTTTTTTATAAAAATTGTTTTTGGTTATGTGGATGAAGAAACGGAACTCGGTATTTACAAGGACTATCTCGGTATTAATAATAACCTTATGCACCTGCAACAAGTGCTGGGTATTGATGAGATTTTGCACCTGCAGCAGCAAAGTGAAGACGTATTTGTGCATGAAGAAATCATAAAAGCGGTCCGCAATATTGTATGGGCTACCCGAAGAAACCCGGATATTGTTTTAGCTGCTTCCACGAGAGCCGGTATCATTTTTTTAAAATGCCTGAAGGCTTATGCATTGGTGAATGGCCGCACATATGTAATAGAAGATGACGTGAAAGACCTCTCCCAGCCTGTATTGCACCACAGGCTTATTTACCGGAACAAAGAAGCAAAAGCCAACACATTGAACAATATCGTTTTTGTTGAAATGGACCGGCTTTCCAAATTAAGAATACATTAAGCCAAAGGAATAATGAACAGGTTCAAGCCCTATATTTTCTTTTTTACATTGATATTTTTTTGCCAAAATTCATTTGAGCAAAATAAAGCGGCCCGTTATGAAATAGATGCCAAGCGCATAGGGGTAAATTTTTATGATAAAGATGCCTTGCCCCGAAGCCGTGAATTTATCAGGCTTGATAGTACTTATTATGTTGGCTGGTATTATGAAGGAATGTTCAAATACGACCGGGCAGCAGATTACCTGGGTTATCAAAATTGTATTGCGCCTTTGAAAAAAGCTTTGTTTGTCTTTGAAAGAAATTACCATAACAATATTAAAAATGTTTTTGCACCCGGGCATTATGGTATGGAACAGACTGATATCGTGCAGATCTGTACTGCCCTATACGACAGCTATTCCAACGTGGAAGAACCGGACAGTGCCATGTGGATCTTAAACAAGGTGCAAAGTTGGAACACCGGCGTTGATTTTATGGAATATAATATTAAGGCCGCCTGGACCATACACCGCAACCGGTTTTACCTGAATAAATATTCTTTCCTAAAAAATTCTGTTGAAGGAAATGAACAGCTTGCTTTACAACATTTATACAATGCTCTTTCGGGGGGAGATGCGAACTCTATTTTTTACCTCGCCATCATTCATAATTATTTGTTGAACATTGATTCTGCTACTTTGTATTATGATATCCTGAAACAAACAGGTGGTTTTTCCTATAACAATTATGCGCATTTTCAAAATACGCTGGGTAATTTTGCTGAATCTATTACTGATTTTGAAAATGAGAAATATGCCTTCGATAAGCGGCTGATTGAATCCTATTATTTCCTCCCTACACTTTATATTAACAGCGGAAGAAGTAAAGAAGCTATTGACGAAACAAACGGCATTATCAGTACAAATGGCTCTACGCCAGGCTTTGGCTGGTACAATATCGCCTTGGCAAGAAGCTATTTGTATAATGGGCAGCTCGACAGTTGTGATAAAGCAATAACCAAGGCGGCGCAATTTAAGGAAGTGCACATAGGCACCACGTTAGGACAAGCACAGTATGATTTTGCCGTGAATGTAATAAAACTGCTGTTGGCTAAAAATAAAATTCAACGTATTAAATTTCTACATTCCGGTTGGTGGCATTCTTTAAAGGATCTTTCTGAAATAGGCGCGCTTACCAGTGAACAATTTCTTTTGAAATTCGCGCTGGTAAATGAACTTGCTGGCAACCCGGAACGACAGCAAGTGATCTATAATCTTTTTACAAGTGAAAACGTAGTTGGCTTTGATGAAATATTAAGCATGATGAAAAACATAAGCCCGCAATATTTCGCCACCGTATATAAACAAAAAATGCAAACGGAAAAACGAAAGAATATTGTTAGATACATGCAGCTTTTTTACGGAACGTTTTCGTATGAAGCGGGCGATTATACAGAAAGTAAACAGACCTTTGAAACTATTTTACAAAATGCTTTATTAGATACAGCTCATGAAAAATTGTTTGTAGCAAGGTTATATGAAAGCCTTGCCAGGAGCTATGCCCATGATGATGAAAAGGATAAAGCTGACAACATGAAATATAATTTTTTTAAAGAATATCCGCAGCTTATTCCCTTTAGCGGATTTACTATAAGGATGAATCTTTCTACGTCCGGCATAAGTACCTCCATGGAAAAAAATATTATAAAGGAATTGAAAGATTGTGATATCAATTTTACAGGTGATTCAGGCAACGATATTCCCAGGGCTTTTATAAATTTTAAGGCATTAAAAAATAAATACGAAGCAGATTACCAGGTAACCGATGCAAC
>JBDTOV010000006.1:0-80780 GCA_039933035.1 Ginsengibacter sp.
AAAGAAGAATATCCCGACACCTCTTTTGTCATCACTTTTTTTTCGCCATCAGGCTATGAAATTGCCATGAAAGACAAAGATTTCAAACAGGTATTTTACCTTCCGATGGATTCTCCTTCCAATGCAAAAAAACTTTTGGATATTTTAAAACCAGACCTGGTACTATGGGTAAAATATGAATACTGGCATTATTACCTGCAGGAATTAAAAAGCAGGCATATTACCCTCTTATTAATTTCAGGCGTATATAGAAAGAACCAGGTTTTCTTTAAATGGTATGGAAACTTTTATAGAAAAATGCTGGTATGCTTTACGCATTTTTTTGTACAGAATGTAGTGTCAAAAACACAATTGCGGACCTTGATTGCTGACGAAAATATCACGGTATCCGGCGATACGCGGTGCGATCGTGTGATCAACATTGCGGAAAATTTTACGGAGATACCCGGTATCGCGGATTTTTGTAATGATCACCAAATCATCGTGGCAGGAAGCACCTGGGAAGATGATGAAGCCGAGTGGACCCATTTTGTAAAAATTCACCCTGAAATAAAATTTATTATTGCTCCACATGAAATAGATAAAGAAAATCTTGCTGATGTCAGGAAAGAATTCCCGGGTTCAATTTCTTATTCGGAGTGGATGAAAGCTCCTTACCCGGAAGGATCCGGCGACGTCCATTGCCTTATTATTGATAACATTGGCATGCTATCGCGTTTATACAAGTATGCCACTATAACGTACGTGGGCGGTGGCTTTGGTTACGACGGATTGCATAATATTTTGGAAGCAGCAGTATATGGCAAACCGGTGATATTCGGACCTGAGTATGAAAAAAATTTTGAAGCATATGACTTGTTGGACTGTAACGGGGCTATATGCATAGAGAATGCATTGGAATTGGAAAAGGCTGTGAATAATTTACTGAATAATGACCAGGAAATTGTTTCCCGCGGAAACGCTGCTAAAAACTATGTTTATAAACATGCAGGTGCTACACTGCGAATTATTACATACATTCAAAGAAACCGCCTCCTGATCAGTTGATCGAATTGTTTTACCACGGGGTGTTTATCACTCCAACCTATCTTGACTTTCAATTCCCTTCGTATCCAGTACTCTGCTTCAGCGAGGATGGAAAAGTTTTGTATGGTTTTAATACTACGTTCATACATAGCTTCATCTCCGCGAAACAATTCATTTATAAAAAGAAACCGATCGTTTATGCCAATAGCTTTTTTGAGATCTTTAATAGGTGCTTCCGTAAGTCTTTCTGAAAGTTCAATTTTCACTTCCTTAAGCCTGTCATTTAACGATTCGGGATATTGAAAGGGCGTTTCTAAAGATTCAGGATATTGGAAGGGTATTTCTTTTTTTGAATGTTCCGTTTTTGCCAATGGCGTTTGATGAGCCAATGTCGGCACATCTTCTACGGGGTCGTATATAAAGGAGGGCCTTGCATTGGTGCTCATTGAGTTAACAGCTTTCGCATTTCTTTTAATTTGTTCCAGTTCTTCTTCAATTTCTTTTTCGTCTACTTGCAATAATTCTATAATTTTTTCTTCGGGGTTATTTTCAGAATCATGTGTTTGCGCCTCCCCGGTTTGAAATATATTAAAAGACCGGGGCAAAATCACAGACACTTTTTCCTGGCCTGCTGTTTTTTTTATTTCTGACAGGCTTTGTAATTCAGCCTGCAACATCTGCACGGTATGCAAAAGCGCCTGTGCCGATGCATTTTCATCAAGCTGCTTTTGTAATTTTTTTATGAGTGTGGAAACTCTTTCCATGTAGAGAATATGAATTTAGGTTTGGATTTTTGCAATCTATCAAATGTTTGTTTTTGATTTAACGTAAAATCATTTTAACCTTGCAATTATAGCTAAGTTACAAATTGAAATCAAAATGAAATACAAAAAATGTTTATAGAACCAAATTTCAGAGGCGAACGACGCGGATGGATTGAAGTGATCTGCGGAAGTATGTTCAGTGGTAAGACGGAAGAACTGATACGCAGGCTGAAAAGAGTGGAAATTGCCAACCTGAAAGCAGAAATATTTAAACCGTCTGTAGATACCCGTTTTGATGAAGTAAAAATTGTAAGCCATGATGAAAATAAAATTCAGTCCACACCCGTTGATAATTCGCAAACCATTCTTTTGCTGGCACAAGATGTGGATGTAGTAGGCATAGATGAAGCGCAGTTTTTTGATGACCAGGTGACAAGGGTTTGCGAACAGCTTGCATTGAATGGAATTAGGGTAATTGTGGCGGGGCTTGATATGGATTACCAGGGTAAGCCTTTTGGGCAAATGCCCAACCTGCTGGCTATAGCAGACTACATTACCAAGCTTCATGCCATTTGCATGAAATGCGGAAACATTGCCAATGTGAGCTATCGGAAAGTAACCGGCGGCGGCCAGGTTTTACTGGGCGAGAAAGACATTTATGAGCCGCGTTGCCGCGTATGCGCAGCGTTGGGAGATGCTATTTGATTTAATAAGATTAACCCGGAAAGTACAGTAATGCGAACGCCCATTTTTACACTATTGAAAAAAGATTTTTTGCTTGAACTAAGGCAGCAGCACACTTTTTTTGGTGTATTACTTTATGTAGCCTCTACTATATTTGTCTTATATCTTGCCATGGGCCAGCCGGAGAGCACCGTGTACAACGGAATTTTCTGGATGATACAATTATTTGTTTGCGTGAACTCGGTAGCCAAAAGTTTTTTACAGGAAAGTAAAGGTCGCATGCTCTATTTCTTTTCAATAACAAGCCCGGTAAGTTTTATTATAGCGAAATTAATTTATAGCACAGTTATTATGTTATTAATGGTTTTGGTAAGTCTTGTTTTGTTTAGAATTTTACTGGGCAATCCCTTGCAGAATTATTTTCAATTCATTGGCATTGCTTGTCTTGGCGGTTTGAGCTTAAGTCTTGTATTTACGTTAATGGCTGCCATAGCGGCTAAAGCCCAACAAAATGCAGCAGTGATGGCCATACTTGGCTTTCCACTAATAATACCACAGTTACTGCTATTAATCAGGCTTTCAAGAAGCGCTTTCGGAGAAGTATTCCGGGAAGGTGCCTTATGGCAACTAACGTTTTTATTAATTGCGCTGGATATTTTAGTGGTCGCGTTAGCGATTGTGCTATTTCCATTTTTATGGAAAGATTAATAACTATCTAACGTGATGAGGTGCTTATCTCTAATTACAAATTCAAATCGCATTTTTCTGTAGAGCGGGTGTCGAAATTATCAGATTTTTACATTAGCTAATTACTTCTTCATCACTTCCGCCATTATTTTACCAATATCAGCAGGGCTTGCAACAACATGAACGCCACATTCTGCAAGTATTTTCATCTTTGCGGCTGCGGTATCTTCTGCGCCGCCAACAATAGCGCCCGCGTGGCCCATACGCCTTCCCGCGGGAGCAGTTTGTCCTGCAATAAAACCCACTACGGGTTTTGTGGAATTTTCTTTGATCCATCTTGCAGCTTCTGCTTCCATGCTTCCGCCAATCTCTCCAATCATCACGATACCATCAGTATTTTCGTCGTTCATAAATAATTCTACGGCTTCCCGGGTAGTGGTGCCAATTATAGGATCGCCACCAATACCAATGGCGGTTGATATCCCGAGTCCTGCTTTCGCAACCTGGTCTGCAGCTTCATAAGTAAGTGTTCCCGATTTTGATACAATTCCTATTTTTCCTTTCTTGAAAATGAAGCCGGGCATAATACCCACCTTACATTCGTCCGCAGTTATAACACCGGGGCAATTGGGGCCGATTAGCCTGGATTTTGAATCCAATAAATAATTTTTAACTTTCACCATGTCCTGTACGGGTATGCCTTCAGTAATACATACAATCAATCCTATACCTGCCTCTGCCGCTTCCATTATAGCATCTGCCGCAAATGCCGGCGGTACGAAAATGATACTCACATCTGCGCTGGTTTCTTTGACAGCTTCCTCAACCGTGTTAAAAACAGGCCGGTCTAAATGCCTCGTTCCCCCTTTGTTGGGGGTAACACCACCCACCACATTAGTGCCATACTCTATCATCTGGGTGGCATGAAAAGTACCTTCTGTTCCTGTAAAACCCTGTACCAAGATCTTCGAATTTTTATTTACTAATACTGACATGAATAAAATTTAAGTTGGGCAAATATATGGAATGTTGAAGGTTCAAAGTTGACAGGTTTCTTTGCACACTTTGAATTTTTGATCTTCAGTACTCAAAATTTAGTAACGATTTACCTGGTTCAAATAACCGTCACTTCATCAAAGCCAGGCCGTATAAAATTTTTTGCATTGGGAAAATCTTCTTCTCCTTTTTTCAGAATCTTTTGTAACTGTCCAAGTATCGGAACAAGATTTTCTTCCTCGTTTGGTAACAAATTCAAAAGCGTAAGCCATGCGTTAAAGGTGCGCCGGGTTGATATGATCGCTACTTTCGCTGAGCCGTCGGAGTCTTTCTGAAAGCCATTGGCTTCTTCCCAACCATCGTCATCCAGTTTACCGGACAAAGCCCGGTTAAATTTTACTCCAATCATAAATAAATACCATTGTACAATTTCCAGGCAATCTTTTATGGTTTGTACATACACAAGTGTTTCCTTATCCGATCGTATGCCAAGGTTCATTTGTTGCAAAACATTTTTTTGAATTTCGCTGATGTGTTCATTATTTTTCAGCCATTCGTTTGCCAGCCTTATATAATTTTTAGCGAGTTGACCAAGTTCACATTCTTTTATAATTTTTCGGGACAGGTCGTGTTTCCTGTCAAATTCTTTAAATTCTGTTTTCGTTAATTTTTCAATTTCAGTTCCATGTTTTTCCGCAGCTTCTCCGGGTGGCTGCGTAGTCCCTTTAAAATTATTTGCGATGCTGTTACAGAATTTCAAGTTGCTAATGTCCAGTTCTTCGGTAGAAAGTTCACTAACCTGTTCAAATACACGGCAGCGGCTTGTAAAACAGCATCTTTCGCACCACCTGTCGCAGTAATTAAAAATGCCACTAATAAATTTTGAATCATCCATTAACTCTGGGTTTCTGTTTCCTTGTGCTGCAAAATATAAAACAGACATTTGTAAGATAAAGGATAAAAATCGTATTTCTTTATTTTATATATGTAAAATTGTCCCCGTCGAATAGGCCCAGATCACTAAGCTTAACATGAGGAATTACCAGGAGGGCCATAAAAGATAGTGTCATAAACGGAGCGGATAATTTTGATCCAAGATCTTTCGCGGCTTTATCAATTTCTGTATATTTTTTTGCAATAGCATAACCGTCATCATTACTCATAAGTCCCGCAACGGGCAATGGCAAAATTTTTTCAAAGGAATGATTGGCAGCATCTGAGCAACTGATTCCGCCTTCATTGTCAATAATAAGATTTATCGCCCTGCAAAGACTTTCATCTTCCGCACCCACCGCGATAATGTTATGGCTGTCGTGTGCCACCGATGAAGCAATGGCTCCTTTTTTTAATCCAAAATTTCGCACAAAAGCCATCGCAACAGGAGCATCTTTATAGCGATTTACCACCACTATTTTTAAAATATCATTTTCCGTATCGCTTACATAAAATTCGTTGTCAACTTTTGGACGCATAAGAAGTTTATTGGTAATAAGCTGCCCGTCTAATGCTTCAATCACAGTCATTTCTGATGCAATTTTTTTTATGTTAAATCTAAAATCCACAGCATCTTTTTTATGGCAATTAAAATTGTTTATCAATTCAGATTTGAATGTTTCAATTTTTGATATGCCATTTTCCGCGACCAATGTTCCATTTATATAGGTAGCCATAACCTGGAAGTTTTCAAGATCTTTCACCACAATAAAATCTGCGTTATCTCCTGGTCTCAACATGCCAACTTTCATGTTATAATGCTTTACCGGATTAACACAAGCAGCTTTCAGTACATGAAACACATCAATTCCTTTTGCTACGGCCCGTTGGCAAAGTTTATTTATATGCCCTCTTACCAGGCTATCGGGGTGCTTGTCATCACTGCAAAACATGATCTCATTTTCATACTCATGAAGCAGTTCAGCAAGCGCTTCAAAATTTTTAGCTGCGCTTCCTTCCCGGATAAGAATTTTCATTCCATATTTTAATTTATCAAGCGCTTCTTCTTTTGTAAAACATTCATGGTCGGTACTTATTCCCGCGGCAATATATTTTTTTGCATCTTTCCCCCGGAGGCCCGGGGCGTGCCCGTCTATTGGTTTGTTATATTTTTTCGCTGAGTTGATTTTTGTCATTACTTCTTCATCATTATGCAAAACCCCGGGAAAGTTCATCATTTCACTCAGGTAATTTATTTCATCATTTGCCAGAAGTGTATCTACTTCTGTTGCATTTAGCGAAGCGCCTGCTGTTTCAAAAACAGTGGCCGGTACACAACTTGGCGCACCAAAATAAAATTTAAAGGGAACCTGTTTTCCATTTGCTATCATGAACTCAACACCTGCCATCCCGCATACATTGGCAATTTCATGGGGATCGCTTATAGTCGCGACAGTACCATGAACCACGGCAAGCTTTGCAAATTCTGATGGAACCAGCATGGAACTTTCAATATGCACATGTGCATCAATAAATCCCGGTAATATAAATAAAGCGTTCTCTTCCGGATCTGAAGCTTTAGTTATTGACAATATTTTTCCATCATGAACCTGCACGGATCCATAATAAATTTTCCGGGCTTCTATGTCAACAATATTTCCTTTAACTATACAATTCATGAATAAAAAATTTGAAAAATAAGAAAAAATCCATCGATGGCGAATGAGTTTAAATTTATTATTAAATACCTAAATGAAAAAAAATAATCGCCTGGTTATTGGCCTACCTTGCACTATAAAATTGTACAAAATGAAAAATATTGTTCTGTTAGTTGTATTCATACTGGCTTTGGTATTTGCACAATTTGCCAATGGCCAATCGGTTGATGATATAATTGATCAATACATCGCAGCCCGCGGAGGCAAAGAAAAATTAACTTCAATCCAATCGCTTTATCTCGAAGGTACAAGAGAAATGATGGGCAACGAAGTCCAGGTAAAAGTAACTAAAGTGGATGGAAAGCTCAACCGCGTTGATTTTGAAATTGGCGGTAATTCCGGCTATACTATTATTACTCCTGATAAGGGCTGGACATATATTCCCATGCGATCTGATAAAGTAGATGAGATACCTGCTGAAAGACTGAAAACCATGCAGGATCAACTGGATATCGCGGGCCCGATGGTAGATTATGCAGCCAAAGGTTACCAGGCGGTCTTACAGGGGAAAGATACCGTCAAAGATAAAGACGTTTGGAAAATACAGGTGACCAATAATTCCGGCAAAGACATTACTTATTATATCGATACCAAAACGCACCTTTTGGTGCAATCAAGGCAAATGTCCGAAGCCGGACGACGCAATGGGGGGCCAACTGAAGTCATCACAGACTTCAGCGATTATAAAGATTTTGATGGTGTTATGTTCCCTCAAACAATTACTACAGAAGGAACCGGGATGGGAGCAGGCGCTATGACCTTTGATAAAATTGAAGTGAATAAACCGGTTGATGAGGGTCTTTATAAACCCGCTAACTGATTTTTAAAAAGTTAACTGAAATTGCCGGTATTGACTGGCAATTTTTATTTAGAGAAATTTTCACCGATTGCGATATAAATTGCACTTCTTAAATTTAAACTTTCTCATTCGTCTCTTAATACAAAATATTGGGTACATGAAAAAAATAGTAATCCTGTTGATAACCATCTTAATTACCGTAATTTCTTCGGCACAAAAAAAGCAAAATGCTACCCGGGTTGATGAAGACAGTATTTTATTAAGTACAACAAAATATAGACTGGTAGGCCCTTTCCGAGGAGGAAGGAGTGGTACGGTTTGCGGTGATTATAAAGATAAAAACACATTCTATTTCGGAGCTACCGGTGGCGGTGTGTGGAAAACGCAGGATGGTGGCAGTAATTGGAAGAACATTTCTGATAAATTTTTTGGCGGATCTATTGGGAGCGTAGCAGTTGCGTCTTCGAACTCTTCTGTAGTGTATGTTGGTGAAGGAGAATCAACCCTACGCGGCAACGTTAGTGAAGGGCATGGCATGTGGCGCAGTGGTGATGGCGGTAGAAACTGGAAACATATCGGTCTTGACAATTCGAAACATATCATGCGCATTGTAATTGATCCGGCCAATCCTGACATCGTTTGGGTTGCTGCACTCGGTCATTTGTTTGGCTCTTCGGAAGACAGGGGAATTTATAAAACTATTGACGGGGGAAAAACGTGGAAAAAGGTTTTGTACAGTGATAACGAAAGCGGTGGCGCAGAGTTGGTAATGGAGCCTGGAAATCCAGCCGTTTTGTATGCAGCAACGTGGACGGTTAAACGCACTCCTTATAGTTTGGAAAGTGGCGGTAAGGGAAGCGCTTTATGGAAAAGCATCGATGGCGGGGAAACATGGAAAAAACTAAATGATAAAAAAGGATTTCCCGGCAACACCATTATAGGGAACATTGGCATTGCGGTGTCCCCTGCTAATCCTGAAAGAGTATTTGCGCTGGTAGAGTCATCAAAGGGTGGCTTGTTTAGAAGTGATGATGGCGGCGAAACGTGGACGCTTGAAAGTACCGATCCCAATATCCGGCAGCGGGCATGGTATTTTAGTAAAATATATTGCGATCCAAAAAATGAAGACATTATGTATGGACTTAACGTCAACATGTATCGAAGCAGCGATGGTGGTAAAACATTTAAGCAAACAAACACACCACATGGAGATCATCATGACCTTTGGATTGATCCGGAGAATGGGAACAGAATGATTGTTGCAGACGATGGAGGTGCTCAAATAAGTTTCGACGGAGGTGGTAACTGGAGTACGTATTATAACCAGCCGACCGCCCAGTTTTACCGGGTTTCAACCGATAATAATTTCCCCTATAGATTGCTCGGCGCTCAACAGGACAACAGCACGGTACGTATTTTATCAAGAACGGAAGGTGACGAAATCAGCCAGAACGATTGGACACCCACGGCGGGTTTTGAAAGTGGTTATGTTGTTGCTGATCCTTTAAATCCTGAAATAGTTTATGGGGGAAATTATGGAGGATACATTTCCCGGTTTGATCATAAAACGGGTGAAAATCGTTCGGTAAGCGTTTGGCCCGTGTATGATTTGGGCAGCGGTCCGGATGTTTCAAAGTATCGTTTCCAATGGAACTTTCCTATCTTTTTTTCTCCCAATAATCCAAAGAAACTATATGCTGCAGGCAATATTCTGTTTGCCACCGAAGATGAGGGAGGCACCTGGAAACCTGTTTCCGGAGATCTTACCACCAATGATAAGAACAAGCAAAAATCCAGTGGCGGCCCTATTACCCAGGACAACACGGGCGCAGAAGTGTATTGTACGATTTTTACTGCAATGGAATCACCTCTTGAAAGAGACCTGTTGTGGACAGGAAGTGACGACGGCCTGATTAACGTAAGTAAAGATGGCGGCGCTCATTGGGAAAATGTGACACCACCCGAAGCTGGAAAATGGATGATGTGGAATTGTGTGGAAGCAGATCCATTTAAGAAAGGAACTGCCTATTTTGTAGGTACAAAATATAAAACCGATGATTATACACCCTATATTTTTGTTACCAATGATTATGGGAAGGGCTGGAAAAAGATAACTAACGGTATAGCCTCCACGCATTTTGCACGCTGCCTCCGGGCAGATAAAAGACGTCCCGGGCTTTTATATTGTGGAACAGAATACGGTATGTACATAAGTTACGATTATGGTGAAAACTGGAAACCATTTCAATTAAATTTGCCGGTAGTGCCGGTTACGGATCTTACTATTAAAAACAACGACCTGGTAGTGGCTACGCAGGGAAGATCGTTTTATATCTTGGACGATTTGGGAGTTGTTCAAAATATAGATAAGAGTATCATACAAGACGTTGTTCATATTTTCCCCGTTGATACTGCTTATCGCATGAATGGCTCGCAAAATCTTAATGTAAAGAATGCCGGTATAAATCCTCCTAACGGGGTTGTTGTAAATTATTATGTGAAAGATATACAGGACAGCAGCCTCGTAAAAATATTAGTACTTGATAAGGATAAAAAGATAGTAAGTTCGTTCAGCACCAGGCCGTCAGGTGATACCGGTAAAATTGACGTAACGAAAGGAATGAATCAATTCGTTTGGAATATGCAATATGCGCCCGCAGAAAAAATAGCCGGGATGATTTTATGGAATGGAAGTGTTCCCGGACCAAAGGCTATCCCGGGCAAATATTATATCCGCATTATTAATTATGACAAAAAAGATAGTGCACAAACTGAAGCGATCGTTAAGGCTAATCCAAATTTCAAAGAAACGCAACAGGAATATGAAGATCAGTTTAAATTCTTAATTTCTGTAAGAGATAAATTTTCCGAAATACAAAAAGCTATAAAAAATATTCGGGACATAAGAAAGCAAATAGATGATTTTGTGGCGCTGCAGGGAAAGGATACAGCGGGCGATATAAAAGGGATGGCTGATTCAATCAATAAGAAAATGACGTCAATTGAAGATTCATTATACCAGACAAAAGCTAAAAGTGAAGAAGATGTTTTAAACTATCCTATTCGTTTAAATGATCAGATTTCAGCTTTATATTATTATGCGTCATCCGGAAATTATCCACCAACCCTGCAGGTAAAAGAAGCGTATGCTTTTTTAAGCGAAAAAGCTGATAAGCAACTTAATAAATTAAAAAAAATCATTACTGTTGATGTGCCGGGATTCAATGCGTTAATAAGGGAAAAGCGATTACCGGTGATAGGCGTAAAGCAGGAATAATTTTGTAATTTTAGGAAAATGGAATCAGTCATAACACATGTTCCCAAGTCAATGTTCGAAGTTTGGGAAAACCTTCCGGAAGGAACTTTATGCCAGCTCATCAATAATAAATTAGTTATGAGTCCATCTCCAATTGATATTCACCAGGCAGTTTTGAATGAAATAAACATTGAGATTTCTATCTTTTTAAGAAAAAACTCACTAGGCAAAATAAGAATTGCACCCTATGATGTACATTTTTCAAAACAAAATATTTTACAGCCCGATATACTGTTTATTAAAAATGAAAAACTGCATGAAATTCAGCCCAAAGGTTTATTTGGCACACCGGATTTGGTCATTGAAATTTTATCGCCTTCTACTTCTAATTTTGATTTAGAAGATAAAAAAATGGTTTATGAAAGATATGGCCTGCAGGAATATTTTATTGTAGAACCAAATTCAAAATTGGTGACTTCATTTTTTCTTAAAGATGGTGAATATGAAGAACAGGAAAATATGAAAGCCACCATCAAATCAGGCATATTACAGTCCGAATTTAAATTTTGAAAATCAGGAATATCAATCCAATAAATCAGGTCTTCGTTCTTTTGTTCTTTGTATAGATTGCTCATTACGCCAGTCTGCAATTTTTAAATGGTTGCCGCTCATTAATATGGCAGGTACCTTCCACCCGCGAAATTCTTCCGGCCTGGTATAAACAGGCGGCGCCAGCAGATTATCCTGGAAGGAATCCATTAACGCAGAAGTCTCATCATTTAAAACTCCAGGTAATAATCTTCCTATTGCATCTACCATAACGGCGGCCCCCAATTCTCCTCCACTTAACACATAATCTCCAATAGAAATTTCTTTGGTTATAAAATGATCACGCAAGCGTTGGTCTACCCCTTTGTAATGGCCACAAATCAATATCAGGTTATTTTTTAATGACAACGCGTTTGCTGTTTTTTGTTCAAACCTTTCTCCATCGGGCGTAAGAAAAATTACTTCATCATAGTGTGTACTTTTTTGCAAAGATTCAATCGCATTTACCAGGGGCTCGATCATCATCACCAGACCGGCTCCGCCACCAAACTGGTAATCATCTACCTGTCCATGTTTGTAATTTGTATAATCTCTCAGATTCAAAATATTTACTTCCAATAAGCCTTTTTCTTTCGCCCGTTTTAAAATGGAATGCGCAAAAAAACTTTCCATCAATTGTGGCACTACAGATATAATATCGATCTTCATATTGCAAATGTAAGGTGTCTCGTTACCAGGAGTAGCCGGTGTTATATTCCGTAATTGTTCTTATTCAAAAAAATCATCCAGGTTTCTCTTTTCTTTTTTGGTGGGCCGCCCCTGTTTGCTTTGCCTTTTCCCTGTATTAAAAACAAATGCAGATGTTTGCCTTGTATCTTTTTCTTCTTCGGGTGTAAGATCAATATAATTTTGTATGGCCTCTGCAAACTGAACCCTGTGGTGTAACAACCCTGTGACTTCGATCAGCCATTTTTTGGCTTCTGTCTTTACTTCATATTGATCGCCCATGCTTACAGCTTTTGAAGCTTTTATATTCACGTCATTACACTTTACTTTTCCATTATTACACGCATCAGCGGCCAGGCTACGGGTTTTAAAAAGCCTGGTAGCCCATAAGTACTTATCAATTCTTAATTTTTCCTTTTCTGCCATAAGCAAATTTATAATTGAATTACATAAATTAGGTAATAAGGTACAAAGTGTTGATGTATTTTTACCGATAAATAAAAGCCAATGATTAATAAAAGAAACCGTTTTTTTATTCTTATTATTTTAATATGCCTTTCGTTCACTTCCTATCCCCAGTTTCGTGCAAAAGAAATCAACTGGACGCCTGGCGGCATCGCTTATCTCAAAATAGATGAGGGCAATATTGTCAAAACTGATGTAAAGACCCATAAGGAAACAATCGTTGTAGAAAAACAACAACTGGTACCGTCGGGTAGCGAAAGCCCTTTATCATTTACTATTTACAGCTTTTCACCTGGTTATAAAACTTTACTGATTTTTGCAAACACCGCAAAAGTATGGCGCTATAATACACGTGGTGATTATTGGGTCTTAGATGTTGTTTCGGGTAAATTAACCCAGCTTGGTGCAGGATTGCCTTCTCAATCCCTGATGTTTGCCAGGTTATCTCCTGATGGAAAAAAAGTCGCTTACGTAAGCGATCGCAATCTTTATACGGAAGATCTTTCATCGCATAAAATTACCCAACTAACGGCAGATGGTACACGAAAATTTATTAATGGCACCTTCGACTGGGTATATGAAGAAGAATTTGGCTGCCGGGATGGTTTTCGCTGGAGCCCTGATAGCAAAATGATCGCTTTCTGGCAGGTGGATGCAACAAAGGTTCGTGATTATTATATGCTGAATACGACCGATTCGCCCTATTCACGCATTATACCCGTGGAATATCCGAAAGTAGGACAACCCCCGTCACCAGTACGCATAGGTGTAATCACCGTAAGTGATGATAATATAAAGTGGATGGACATTCCGGGTGATCCCGGTGAGCATTACATTCCCAGAATGGAATGGGCTGATAATTCCGACGAAGTAGTGGTTCAGCAACTGAATAGAAAACAAAACGAAAGCAAACTTTTTTATTGCAATGCAGCAACGGGTGAAGCCAATAATTTTTATACAGAAGAGGATAAGGCATTTATTGATATAAAATCGAGATGGAATGATGATGACCCCACAGGCTGGGAATGGCTAAATAAAGGAAAGGATTTTATGTGGGTGAGTGAAAAAGACGGCTGGCGTCATATCTTTTTAATAAGTCGCGATGGTAAAAAGGAAACACTAATTACAAAAGGCGATTATGATATTGATAACATTACATGCATAGATGACAAAAATAATTACGTCTACTTTATGGCCTCCCCAAACAATGCTACTCAGCTTTATTTATACAGGGTAAAGATGGATGGAAAAGGGAAATTAGAATTGTTATCTCCGCCAAATATGATCGGTACACACGATTATAATATTGCTCCGGGAGCAAAATATGCAATGCATTCTTTTTCCAATTATAAAACTATTCCGGCTCATGAATGGATTTCATTGCCGGATCATAAACCTTTGGATGAGGAAAATAGTATTGCAAGTAATATGAGGGTGAATGAAAACTCCAATGTTGAATATTTCAAAGTAACCACGGACGATAACATTACGTTAGACGGATGGATGATAAAACCCGCGGGTTTTGATTCTACAAAAAAATATCCCGTCGTGTTTTTCGTGTATGGCGAACCTGCATCCTCTACCGTTCAAGACCGGTATGGTGCGCAAGAAAATTTTTTGTTTAATGGGAACATGAGCATTGAAGGCTACATCCAGGTATCAGTTGATAACCGCGGTACGCCTTCATTGCGTGGTGCTGCGTGGCGTAAATCCATTTATGGGCAATTAGGTAGATTGAACATTCACGACCAGGCAATGGCTGCAAAAAAATTACTCGAAAAACCATACTTTGATAAAGACCGTGTAGCAGTGTGGGGTTGGAGTGGGGGTGGTTCTTCTACACTCAATTTGATGTTTCAATATCCTGGTATTTATAAAACAGGCATCTCTATATCTGCGGTTAATAACCTTTTATTTTATGATAACATTTATGAAGAAAGATATATGGGATTGCCGCAGGAGAACATGGATAATTATGTAAAAGGCTCCCCTGTTTATTACGCAAAAAATCTTACCGGTAATTTACTTTTTATTCACGGCACAGGCGATGATAATGTTCAATACGACAATGCGGAAGCCCTGTTAAATGAATTAATAAAATATAATAAGACATTCCAGTTTATGCCTTACCCAAACAGGACACACAGCATCTCCGAAGGTGAAGGAACCCGCAAACATTTATCAACTTTATACACTAATTTTTTAAGAAAGAACTGTCCTCCCGGGGGGCGGTGATTGTAATTAAAAGGTAAAAAAAACATTCTTAGCAATGTTTTCAATTATAGCGTAGTATAAATGAACAGGCTGCATACGGAAATACGCAGCCTGTTCATTGACCAAAAAACAGATATTATTTTATTTATACATACTTTTTAGTTCCCTTTTCATTTTTATCACTGAAGCGCTTGTATTTAGAGTAGCATTGGAAAACAAGGTCTTTGCATCCTCCTCTGTTCCATAAAATGCTGCATCGGCTTTTTTATCAATATCAATTGCAGAACCAGCCAGACTAATACCCGCAAATAACCCTTTACTCCTGGAATAAGAATACACCTCAGCTTCCAGTTTATAATCGGTGCTTGCGGTAGAATTGCGGCCCACAGGTCCGGCAGTAGCCGAGATGTCTCCTCCGAGTGTAAAGCTTCCATTGCCTATTTTTTCAAGAGTCTCCCTGTTTTTAAAAATTAACACAAGATCAATAGATTGAACACCCGCCTGCAATCCAACGCTTCCACCGGTGATGGTTACGAACACCGGGTTACTCCAGGAACCGTCAGCAAGTTTTACCATGGCAATTCCTTTCCCCCTTTTGGCGGCTAATACAAAACCTCCATTTAACAATTTGGGAACAATTATGATTCCCTGTGTTACTTTCAATAGTTCTTCCGGGATACTTTCTTTCATATTACCAAAGTCCTTTAATACCTGGGTTGCCGCATTGATTTTGTCTTCCTGTTTTTCCTGGCTCCTGGCCTGGGTAAAAAACAAACAGGAAATAAAAATCATGGCAATAAATTTTGAAAATTTCAAAGCTTTCATGTTATAAATTTTAAAAATTAAGATAGATATTTTTTCATTAATGCAACATTAATGCCATTGTAATATTATACCAATTTTTTTTGAGCATAACACTTTCTGGTCTTCTGTATGAACTTACCAGCCCTGGTAATTTTTATAATGTTAAAAGACATTTCATGGTGACAAAAAAAGTGGAAGTGGTTCCCGCAAAGCCGGGAAATTAAAAAAGCCGTCCCAAAACGAGACAGCTTTTACAGCTATGTTAATAAATAAATTATTCTTTATCGTCCGAAGTTTTTTCCGTCGGGGCACTTTCTTTCTGTGAAGAAGTAGCAGTTACCGGTTCGGCGACTTTTGCCGTAGGGGCTGCTCTCCTCACTATTGGCTGACGGCTGGTCGGCCTGCTTTTTTTGTGAGAATCCTGGCGTTTTGCAAATTCTGAATCGTGCTCAGTGCTCCATTTGGTAAACTTCTCCATCGCTGCTGCTTCGTCAAATAAACCAAGTGTAACACCCCGTAGCAAATGCTTGAGGTACAAAACACCTTTAAAACTTAATATACGGCGAACAGTATCAGTAGGTTGTGCACCTTTGTGCAACCATTCCAATGCTTTCTGCCGATCAATCTGTATACTTGCCGGAACAGTCAGGGGATTGTAAGAGCCTAATTTCTGGATGAATTTTCCATCACGTGGGCTACGCGCATCTGCAACTACTATAAAGTAAAATGGTCTTTTTTTGGAACCATGTCGTTGCAATCTCATTTTTACAGCCATAAAAAATAGAAATTTTTTTTGGGGTGTTATTAAATATAGTTTAAAAGGATTGCAAATATAAGTGGTTAATGACAAAAATACAAATCAATAGCAAAAAACATTGCACTAAATTTATTCAACAGCTGCAAATTTTTTATAGTTTAATTTAATATTACCTATTTTTTTCCTAATCCAGCCAGCTTTCCCATGGGCATTTTATTCATCATTTTCATCATATTTTTCATTTGATCAAATTGCTTAATAAACTGGTTGAGTTCAGCGATATCTTTTCCGCTTCCCGTTGCAATACGTTGCTTGCGTCCCGGGTTGATAATATCAGGATTACGACGTTCTTCCAGGGTCATCGAATTGATCATGGCTTCTATCCCCTTAAAAGCATCGTCATTTATATCGATATCCTTCATTTGTTTTCCAACACCGGGAATCATGCCCATAAGATCCTTAAGGTTACCCATTTTTTTTATTTGTTGTAGCTGGGTTTTAAAATCTTCAAAGTCAAACTGGTTTTTTCTTATCTTTTTTTCCAGTCTTGCGGCCTGCACCTCATCAAACTGCTCCTGCGCCTTTTCTACCAGGCTCACAATGTCCCCCATCCCTAAAATACGCTGGGCCATGCGTTCGGGGTAAAAGACATCCAGTGTGTCCATCTTTTCTCCGCTGCTTACAAATTTTATCGGCTTATTTACGGTAGATTTAATAGAAATAGCCGCCCCACCCCTGGTATCACCGTCCAGTTTGGTAAGTACAACACCGGTATAATCCAGCCGCTGGTTAAATGCGGCCGCCGTATTTACAGCATCCTGTCCCGTCATACTGTCCACAACAAAGAGAATCTCTTTCGGATCAACGGCTTTTTTTATATTAGCCACCTCGGTCATCATAATTTCATCTATTGCCAGCCGCCCGGCAGTATCGATTATGACAACATTCTTGTTTTTTGATTTTGCCTCTTTAATGGCATTTTGCACAATGACAACTGCATCTTTGGTTTCGGGCTCACTGTACACTTCCACCTTTATTTGTTCGCCTAATATTTTCAACTGCTCAATGGCTGCCGGCCGGTAGATATCTGCTGCAACCAGTAAAGGTGATTTGCCTCTTTTTGTTTTAAGATAATTAGCAAGCTTTCCGCTAAAAGTGGTTTTACCACTACCTTGTAATCCTGCAATTAAAATTACAGCCGGGTTACCGGCCAGGTCAAGTTCCGTTTCACTTCCTCCCATTAATTCGGTAAGACCATCCTTCACAATTTTTACCATTAGCTGTCCCGGGCTTATGGAATTGATTACTTTTTCACCAGTGGCTTTTTCTTTAATCTGGTCTGTAAACTCTTTGGCAATTTTATAATTCACATCCGCATCTACCAGGGCACGCCGGATATCTTTAAGGGTGGAAGCAATATTGAGTTCGGTAATTCTTCCCTGTCCCTTAAGATTTTTAAAGGCCGAGTCTAACCGGTCACTTAACGATTCAAACATATTTTAAAAATTAAATTTTATTTCCGATAGTTATTGATATCATAAAAACATACACAGGCGATACTGTGTTGTTAAAATGCAAATTTATGAAAATTGCTGAAGAGATATTTTCAAATAAAAAGATAGAAAAATATTTGTAAAACGAATTTTAAGGGGAGCCTGCTGACCCTTTAATGCAAGGCGATGCTATGTTATATACAAAATTTAAATTAAGATAAATTCGTCTCGTTTATACTTCGGCAGAATTTTCCAAGTCTTTTAATAATCTCTTGCCTGATTCACTCACGAATACACACAATTGTTTTTTATTGTTTACAATTTCCATGCTGGTTTCTATTAATCCACGTTTATACAAGGCGGCAAGTGATGATTTCATTTCGTCCGGCAGGCACGGCATTTTTCCGCCATGCTTCAATTCTTTTTCATAACATTCCCTTAGTTTTTCTATCATTCTTTTGGTAGCAGGCCGCAGGATAATTTTCATGTAAAAATAAATTTAGCATTGAATAGGGCACAATTTAGAATATTTAGGGTGACATCTTATAAGATAAGTTGTGGCAGGTAAATTTCGACCTCCGGGCGATCAAAGTACTAAAAATGTTAAGCCCGGTTATTTAATCAGTTATTGCCTTCTATCAAACACCGGTCTTTTGAACCACAGGCTTTTCATACTTTTATCATTATTAAAAAAAATGAATAATTGTATTGTATGAAGGAAGTTATTTTGCTTGCCGCATGGCTACTTTTTATTGGAGATAGTTTTTTGCATGCACAGTATTTATATGAACCCCGCAACATAAAAGACGCAGTTACAAACGGAACCCGGTCAATGGACGGAAACCCGGGCAGTAATTACTGGCAAAACGAAGGGAAATATGATATCAGCGTAATGGTAACTCCGGAAACAAAGATGGTATCGGGTGTGGAAAAGATCATTTATGTCAACAACAGCCCGGATACCTTGCGTTTTCTTGCCATCCGTTTTGTAAATAATGTGCATAAGCCTGGATCACCCCGGAGCGGTAACACCGGTGATGATTTTTTTACGACCGGGCTGGATATCCAATCATTTTTTATAAATAATGAACCCTACAATGTAAACAGTAAAGACTGGGGCACGGTAGGAACCGTAGGGCTGAAGGAACCCTTGCTACCCCAATCATCCGTAGAGGTAAAAATTGCCTGGAACTATCCATTGTCCAAACAAAGTGGCCGTGAAGGGCAGATTGACAGTACCACTTTTTATGTAGCATACTGTTATCCACGCATTTCAGTTTATGATGATTACAATGGCTGGGATATGATACCGCATACCGGGGGACAGGAGTTTTATAATGATTTTAATGATTACCAATTATCAGTTAAAGTTCCCAAAGATTATGTCGTATGGGCTACCGGCGATCTGCAAAACCCGCTTGAAGTGCTGCAACCCTCCATAGCAGCTCGTTTGAAAGATTCTTATACTTCGGGAGACGTAATGCATATTGCCGGTTTCAATGACATGCAACAACACCGGGTAACGCAACAAAACGAATGGAATACTTGGAGATTTTCGGCTGATCATATTACAGATGTTTGTTTTGCAGTAAGTAAAAATTATGTATGGGATGCTACAAGTGCCCTCGTAGATCCTGTAAATAACCGCCGCGCCAGCGTGCAGGCGGCCTATAATAATACTGCAAAGGATTTTCACCAGTACGCAAAATGGGCGCAGCATTCGTTGGAATATTTTTCCAATGAATGGCCGGGCCTACCGTATCCCTTCTCCAAAATGACTTCCTTCCAGGGGTATGCCGACATGGAGTACCCGATGATGATAAACGATGGAACTACTGCGGATTTCAAGTTTGCTCAGATGGTGCAGGATCACGAAATTGCCCATACCTATTTTCCTTTTTATATGGGTATCAATGAAACACGCTATGCGTATATGGATGAGGGTTGGGCTACCACTTTTGAATATTTAATAGGCCAGGAAGAATTTGGAAAAGCGCATGCTGATTCAGTTTACAAAATGTTTCGTATCAATCGTTATATACATGATCCTTCTGCTGAAGAAGACCAGCCAATAATCTCTATGTCGACACAGGTTAGCGGCGCCGGCTATGGCAATAATTCTTATGGTAAAGCCTCTTTAAGTTACCTCGCTTTAAAAGATATGCTCGGCGATGCCACTTTTAAAAAAGCATTACATCATTATATGGATGCATGGCAGGGAAAGCATCCCATACCGTGGGATTATTTTAATGCTATGAGCGCAGGTGCGGGTGAAAACTTAAATTGGTTTTTCAACAATTGGTTTTTTACCAATAATTATATTGATCTGAAAATAGATGCGGTAAAAAAACTAAATGGTTATTATGTTGTCAGCATCGCAAACCCGGGTGGGTTTGCGATTCCTTTTGATATAAGGATGGAGTATGAAAATGGTGATACGATCTCTGTGCATGAAACGCCGGCATCCTGGCAAAAAAATCAACAGGAACAAACCTTTACAATACCTGCAACAAAAAATATAAAATCTATCCGGTTGGATGGGGGCATTTTTATGGATTATTCACCAACGGATAACATATGGAATGAGTAGGAATTTCATAAGTATTTATTTTTTTATGGGCTGTTCGTTAATTGGTTCATCAAAAAAGAATATTTCAGATAAAATATGTATTCTGAAAAATCGTTTCAAAATATGACCCCAAAGGCGTAAATTCAATCTATTAACTTAAATACAGGCGCATGAAATCCCTATCCGAAACATGGTTTGCAGAAGGCTATATTGATTTCGAACTTAAAAAATATACGCTGCTTGCCTACCTGCAACAAGTAAATTCTTATTTCAACCAAAACAAGCTTTACCCGCAACTGGCCGACATTATTTTTCACTTTAATAATATCGTGGCATTCAGGGAAAACAGGCGTTTTCTGCAGGACCATTTTCCCAGGCAGCTCACGGAGGTCAACCTAAAAAAGCTGCAACTGGAATATGAAAGAATTATAGAAGACACGGAAATGATGAAGGAACTGGAAGAAATTGTTCAATATTCAGAACAGGAAATAAAATCCACTATTCAAAATGGTACGGAGATATATGAGTTTGTAGAAGCCCGGTTAACTATTGAACCAGTGGGCCTCATTCCGCTGGACACCAATGAAGGTTACCTGCTGATCAGCGACGGACGCTTTAATAACACAATTGCGTACCAATACCAGCTTACCATTTACGAAAAGCATGATGAGAAATACCGTGGCATCCGCACGGATTTTATAAACCAGTGGATACGCTCGGTAAGCAATAGCGCCGAAAATATAAAATCTGAACTAATAAGAAACCGCCGGGACCTGCCCAACCCTGCGGTGTATAATATAGAAACCGCCTTGGCCTATCCTATGCAGGAAACATTGCTGCCCATAGCAAAAAGGAGCTTTGTAAAATATATAAGCAGCTAACGAAAATTGCCTGCAGATTTGGTTTCTGTACATCAGCATAGTGGCCTGTACAACAATCCGCATCTTCAACACGGTTATATGCGGTTACTAACGATACAGTATATACGCTGGGTACGCCGGGATTTTAGCCATAAACGAGCCACGCTATTGTCAATCCCGTATCAATTACTATGTTTTCACATGAGTGTACTTCTTTACCTCCGGCGCGACCTTTGTACCCAATAATTCAATAGCATGCAATATCTTATCATGGGGCATTGCGCCAAGGCTCATTTGCGCCAGGAAGCGGGTTTGTCCGAAAAGTTGATGCTCATAAAGTATCTTATCAATAACCTCCTGCGGACTGCCCACTAGCAACGCTCCTCCCGGCCCGGTAGACGCATCAAACTGCTGCCTGTTCATTCCCGGCCAGCCTCGTTCTTTTCCTATCTGATCCATAACCGCCGCATAGGGAGGATAAAATTCATCCCTTGCCTGCTGTGAGGTATCTGCGATAAATACATGTGAATTGATACCCAGCTGGATGTCTTTCATATCGTGGCCTGCCTTTTTATATTCATCACGGTAGAGGTCCGTGTAAGGGCTGAAACGGGCGGGGTTTCCGCCTATAATAGCTAGCGCCATTGGCAGCCCAAATTTTGCCGCACGCACAACCGATTCAGGCGTACCTCCGACTCCTACCCATAGTGGCAATTTCTTTTGTAACGGCCTTGGGTAAACGCCAAGATGATCAATGGTTTGGGTAAACGTTCCTTTCCAGGTTATCACTTCATTTTCATTTAATTGCATCAGCATCTCCAGTTTTTCAGAAAAGAGTTTATCGTAGTCTTTCAGATCGTACCCAAAAAGCGGAAAAGATTCAATAAAGGAGCCACGACCCGCCATGATCTCGGCCCGGCCACCTGATAGAAGATCTACGGTAGCATATTGCTGAAACACCCGTACCGGATCGTCTGAACTAAGCACGGTAACGGCGCTGGATAACCTGATCTGCGTTGTTTTTACAGCCGCTGCGCCCAGTATAACTGCCGGTGCCGACACAGCATAATCAGGCCGGTGATGTTCGCCTACTGCGAACATATCAAGACCCACCTGGTCTGCCAGCACTATTTCTTCCATGAGATTCGCCAGGCGTTGATAAGGAGTAATGTGCTTTTTTGTTATGGGATGTGTTGCCACATCTGCAAATGTGTATATGCCGACTTCCATAATCTTCTTATTTGTTTTGCAAGTGTAAAGTTGGGGGAAAATGGATTGATAAATAGAAAACGCTGGCGGGAGTGTCCTACTAAAGGCCATCTCAAATTATGGGATGATTAAATGAAAGTGAATTGATAGTATAAAGCTTTCCATCTTTTATGCCTGTGGTATACAGGAGTTTATCAACCAGTTGTGTAAGGTTGTCTATTTGGGTATCCATTTTTACAAGCATTTCTGCCGCACGGGTATTTCCGGCAGATTGAAATTCCGTTTCCAATAACTGCGCGCAGGCTTTTAGTACGGTAGCCGGTGTTTTTAGTTCGTGGGAAGCAATCGTAATAAAGTCAACCTTTTGTTGATAAAGATCCTGCAGGCGTTTGTTTTCAGCAAGGGTATCTTTTTCACCTGTTATTTTATTTTCCCACAACCTTCTTGTAGTAATATCTTCAATAGCCAGCAGGATCATTTGATCATCTTCGCCTTCAAGAATTAGTTTTCGGGCATTTAGCAACAGGATCTTATGCCCTATAGATTCGAAATTGTTTTCAATCTCAAAATCATTGAACGATTTTCTTTTGATAAGTATTTTTTCGAGTAATTTTTGTAACAGCGGAATCTCAAATTGCCTGTTACCAATTTCATATAAACGCCTGCCAATCGTGTCCTTTTTATTTGTATTAAACGTGGAATAAAAGGACTTATTGGCGAATAATATGGTTAGCTTTGGGTAAAGTACTACCAACGGCTCGCGTACGGTATTAACAATACCATTAGCGTACGCCAGGGCATGCTCTAATTCAAATATTTTCGCAGCCTGAGCCATTTGTACATTTATATTTTGAAACGCAGGGGGTCAATACAATTACGAGGTTGAGCAAAAATGATGTGGGTGGGTTAATGCATTGGCAAACTATCCTTATGATCCTGTTCATCTAAAATTTTGTGGATGCAACCCTTTATTTATTATCTGTGCAATGTAACCGCATTATTTTTTTTACCCTGTAGAAAATATTGGATATAAGCTGCGGATGACGCCAATACTTACGTCAAATTTTATAAAGCTTGTCAGTGCCGAAATTTTAAATTCTTAAAAAAAGATGCGTTATATTTTTTATTGAGTAAATTCTTTTATTTTTAAAGTACATTAAAAAGCGGCAGTAGCTCAGTTGGTAGAGCATTAGCTTCCCAAGCTAAGGGTCGAGGGTTCGAACCCCTTTTGCCGCTCTTCACCTTAGGGTAGAACTTATCACAATTTTTTTCCTTCCCGTATTATATCGTATCGGAACAATGTTATTTGTTTTAATGTAAGCTCCTGGCAGGGGGACGATATTAAAAAGGAACCTGTGCATACTGTTGGCCAGGCATTCTTGCCTAACGGTACCGATTGTACGCAATATATTACTTTAGTTTATTCATGTTAAACAATATAAATATATTGTTGATTTAAATTGACCGTGCTGCTTCACAGGCATTTATAAAATGATTAATTTATACTGCGTTGAATATAAAATTTTTAATGCAATGTGGCTATAAATAAAACAGTCCGTATGCTTTTCATTGTGCATGAATAAGACTACCTTACCGGGGAATTTTACACCTAAAGAAAAAGACAAGTGGATTTAGCCCAAAAAAACCGACCACGTCCCAAACAGACCGGGACTTATCGGGCTAATGCAGCGCTTCATCGCCTTGCTTTTGACTATTCATTACACCCAAACATAATTACAACGGTGGGTAGTGGCAGAATAATTATAGTTAATAATGCTGCCGGTAAGTTACTCGGGTATCCAAAAAAAGAATTATTAACGAAAACCAGGTCAGATATTTTTGATATCAATGACAGCGTGTTTAAGCAAATGCTGAGAAAAAAAGCTGTGGATGGCCACTCCGTGGCATTGATAACAACCATAAAAAAAAGCGGTGGTGCTACCTTGCCAGGTGAAATTACTTCGGCTGTTTTTACCGATGAAAATGGCATTGAAATGGTTATCATCAACATAAGAGATTTGAGGCAAGAAATATTGGACCAGCAAAATAAAGTTTCCATTCAGGAAAAAATAGCGGCCGCTAATAGTGCCATTGCAGCATCAAAGCAAAAGAAAACAGACATTCAAAATGAAAAAATAGTCACCCACAATATTGCTGCAGCCCTGGCCAAATCAAATGCAAGGTTGGCTGATAATAATGAATGGATAAAATACATAGCCAAAACATCGTACGATGTAATGTGGGATTGGGACATAGCTACAGGCCGGGTGTATGTGGGTGAAAGCATCAGGGAGGTATTTGGCTATAATTTGCCAAACGATATATCCAATTTTAAAAATTTCCTGGACTGCCTGTTACCCAATGAAAAGGAAAAAGTTCAAAAGAAATTAATGAAAGCGCTGGCTGGCCGTAATAAAAGCTGGAAGGATGCTTATATGTTTAGAAGGCAGGATGGTTCGATAGCTTCTACCATTAGCCGGGCAAGTATTGTAAGGAACGACAAAGGTAAAGCCACACGCATGATAGGCGCTATACAAGATGTAAGCAGGCTGCAGGAACTGGAAAAAAAACTGAAGGTACAGGTTATAATACCGGATGAAAAAGGAAGGTCATTAAAACAAACAGCAAGGCATTCTTTTGATGGAATGTGGGACTGGAATATCCTGACCAACGAATTTTTCCTGGGCGAAGGTTTTGAAGAATTATTCGGATATGCCTTTGAAAATGTGGGTAACATCGCTTTTAATTGGAGCGATTTTCTTCACCCGGATGATAAGGATGCTGTTGAAAAGGGATTGCAGGATGCCGTTGAATCGGACGTCGCTCAATGGCAACATGCTTTTCGCTTTATGAGAACCAACGGTTCTGTTGCAAAAGTTTTTGGCAGGGGCAGTATCATCAGGGATGCAAGCGGAAAGGCTTTTCGCATGATGGGTGCTATACACGATCTGAGCAGGCAAATCGACCTGGAAGAAAAACTGGCCGAGGAAATTGCCACCAGGGGGGAACTTATTACAGATTATAAGAAAAACTTTAAACTGCTCTTTAATTCTTCGTCCAATGTATTATTTGATATAGACCTGTTAAATAATGAAGCTATGATCAGCGATGCCTATGAAAAAGAGTTTGGCTATACGCTAAAAAATAATATGGCTTCCAGGGGAGACTGGTTCACCCATTTCCACCCCGATGATAATGAACGGGTAATCCAGGACTTTCTCAGGGCACTATCATCCGAAGATATGGAATGGAAATACAGCTTCCGTTTTTTGAGAGCCAATAATTCAGTGGCTAATGTTTCAGGTAGCAGTATGATCCTGCGTGACGCCGGAGGCAAAGCGTATCGCCTGATAGGTTCTATGCAGGACAATAGTAAACAAAAAGTGCTGGAAGAGAAACTGGCGCAGGAAATTAAGCTAAAAGAAAAACAGGTTGCGGCAGCCACGGGTGAAGCGAGGAAAATAGAAAGGCACGAACTGGGGCGAGAACTGCATGATAATGTGAACCAGTTGCTCGGGGCTTCAAGGCTCTATTTGAATATGGCCAAACACGGCGGGGAGGATTCTGAAATGTATCTTAGCAGGTCTTCAGAATACACGCTTACTGCTATCGAAGCTATCAGGAAATTAACCATGGGGCTTACCAGTCATAATATCAGGAATCCCGGGCTTTGCCAGTCCATTGATAACCTTGCAAAAGATATAATGGAGGTAACCACTGTAAAAATATCCTGTGCCTTGGAGCGTTTTATTGAACACCATGTAAATGATGAATTCAAACTAAATGTTTTCAGGATTGTACAGGAGCAGTTAAACAATATTTTAAAACATGCTAAAGCAACGGAAGTTGCCATAAGACTATTACAAAATAAAGAATCCATCGTTCTTTTTATTGCTGATAATGGTGTGGGTTTTGATGCAGCGATAAAACAAAAAGGGATAGGAATTAATAACATAAAAAGCCGGGCAGCGTCCTATACCGGAATAGCGGATTTTATTTCACAACCAGGCGCGGGTTGCGCTTTGACCGTCACATTTCCTATAACAGATGCCTTGGAAAGAAAAATAAAGAAAGTAAAACCTTATGCCCATGCAGATTAAGCAGGAAATACCGCATTAAAGTAAACATACCGATGATACTGAACATTTAATGCTAAAATCCCTTTCTTCTTCAACAATATCCCGCAGCCCGGTCTGAAAAATTTGCTGGCTCTGATAGGAACTGATTTGTTTCGGAACAATGCTTTAGCAACGCGCCCGTGGAAAACTAAATTTAAAACCGGGATACAAACAATATTAATGAGCGTGCAGGCAACACGCAAAAAGAGTATGCGACGGGCAAGACCATGACAAAATTTAAAAATGAAAATGAATATCCCCAGGGTAGACAGCAAGGAAATTTTACATTTTGTAAAGAACGATGATGTTTTAAAAAGAATTGTCGTGGTAATGTTTTCAACTTCATCGCCTCAAAATGATATTTCTTACTCGTATGACAACCATGTCAATTGTTATATCGTAAAGCCTGCAAATCTCCCGCCTTTTATTTCTTCCATACAATCCACTCAGAAGTTTGGTTTAATTGTATAACCTGTCCTTAAATAAAATAATGCAAAACACCGATACCATAACAATATTAATAATCGAAGATAACCCCGGCGATCAACTGCTGTTATATGAAAATTTATTAAACACCAGGTTATTAATAGCTAATATCGTTATGGTAAAAACGCTTGCAGAAAGTATTGTTTTGCTTCGCAAACAAGATTTCTCTTTAATATTTTTAGATCTTTTTCTTCCAGACAGCACGGGGCTGGAATCTTTTTCAGAATTAATAAAAATAAATTCCAGGACGCCAGTTGTCATTTATTCTGGATCGCCTGATTCTGAAGTGGCCGTAAAAGCCATTTCCATGGGTGCGCAGGATTTTTTAATGAAAGAAGATTGTACGGGAGTTTTGTTGGAAAAAACAGTGCGGTACAGCATAGAAAGAAAGCGCAATACAGATGCTCTTGAAGAAAGTAATGCGCGGTATGATTTTTTAAGCAAGGCTACCCACGATATGGTGTGGGACTGGGATTTAATAACCAACGAGGTTGTCAGAAATCCTGAGGGCTGGAAAAAAATATTCAAGGCCCCAATGGGCCACGCACCAGGTACAAAGGATGACTGGCCTACACGGGTTCATCCTGGTGACCGCAAAAAAGTAGCGGAGATAATTGAGGAAATAATTCAATCGGGAACACAACAACTATTTGAAGCGGAATTCAGAATACTCAGAGATGATGGCAAAATCGGTTATATTGAAGATCGCGGATATGTCATTCGCAATGAAGCCGGTAAAGCAATACGGATTGTCGGCGCTTCGCATGATATAACAGGAAGAAAGAATGCGGAGGAAAAAATTTTATTGAGTGAACAAAGGTTCAAATCACTCGTGCAAAATGGCTCCGATCTTTTAGCCATATTAGATGCTGAGGGGCATTATACCTACCTTGGCCCATCGCTACAACTCCTGGGTTATGACCCTGAATTGTTAATAGGCAAAAACAATTTCGACTTTATTCATGCGGACGATGTGCAAATAGTAAAGGAATGTTTTGCAGCAATAATAGCTCGAAAAAGTATCAAAATTCCGCTCTTTCGTTTTAGAAATGGCTCTGGTGAATGGAGGTGGATTGAACGCACCATGACCAACCTGATGGATGATCCTGCGGTAAAAGGCATCGTGGCCAATTCAAGAGATGTAACCGAAAAGAAAATAGCCGAGGATGAATTGACAAAGCTTTCAATGGTGGCAAAAGAAACCAGTAATGGGGTGATCATAAGTGATTACGATCAGAATATTCTGTGGGTAAATAATGCATTCACAAAAATGTTTGGCTACACATTAGACGAAGTAAAAGGAATAAATCTCATGGAACTTATTCGCGGACCAGACACCGATGCTGACGTAGAGAAATATGTAAAAAAACAATTGGAGAAAAAGAAACCATTTGTTTTTGAGTTGATAAACTATACTAAATCAAGGGACAAAATATTTGTGAGAGTTCAAGTACAGCCTATATTTGATGAGAACGGAGACATAAAGCAATATTTTGCCTTACAAACTGATATTACCAGGCAAAAAGAGCTGGAAGTAAAAGTACGGTTGGAAAAAATTATAAAGCAAAAAGAAATTACCGATGCCGTATTTGCGGCCCAGGAAAAGGAACGCTCAGGGATAGGGCGAGAACTGCATGATAACATTAACCAAATTTTAGGGGCGGTTCGCCTGTACATCGGCATGGCCAGGAAAGATGAAAAAAGCAGGGATTCTTTATTAACTACCGCATCCACTTTTATATTGACTGCAATTGAGGAAATAAGAAAACTGTCCAGATCATTGATAACTCCCTTAGAAGAGAAAGGTTTGGCCGATGCTATTAATGATCTTGCTGCAGAGATCATGCAGGTTCATCCAATACATATTTCACTTACGGCAAAAGATCTTATCGAAGATGGATTAACCGGAAAATTTAAAATCAATATTTTTAGAATTATCCAGGAGCAAATAAACAATACCTTAAAACATGCAAAAGCGAAAAACATTTGGATCGACATTGATGGGTGTGACAGTAGCAGGCTATTATTTTCTATAAGCGACGATGGTATTGGCTTTGATACAACCATGAAAAGGAATGGTGTTGGAATTACCAATATTAAAAGTCGTGCGGAACTATACAATGGTAGTGTGCTGTTAAGTTCTGTATTGGGAAAAGGAACGACCCTGGTGATAACTTTTAATAAAAAAGATCTATTGTTAGGAAGCAACGAGTTATGTGCTTAGTAAATTTTAATTTTCACCGCACGTAAAACGACTACACATCAGGATGTTGCTGCCGCTTCTTATTATAAAGGATCTTTACATAATTTTTTCCATGCAGCTTTCTTACCTCGTTCAGGTTCAGCGTCATTCTTTTTTTATTATCACTCTTTAACAGGTCCCTTATGCCTTTCACATGGAGCTCAGTAAAATACCGGACCGGTATTTGGCGGCCCTGGAAAATTTTATATACCTCTTTACCCCTGGTATTTATGGTTTTTACCATGTAATGATTTTCCTGCATCAAAAGCCAGATAAGGTCCTTTTGTTTTTTGGTCATGCTGAAACTTACGTTGCTTAAAAATACCAAAAGAAGTGTCACTATTAATTAAAAAGGTGAGATTTATTTACCGGTAGTTGACCAGTTCGTGATTAGTTGAACGACCGGAGTTACATTCATTATGCCGCATCACTACTTTAAAATAACTTTGAACCCAAAAAAAATACAATGAAAGATTTTTTAAAGGAACTATTTGTTCACCAGCAGTACGATGAAAAAAATTTCTTTCTTATAGCGGGCCCATGCGTGGTTGAAAACGAAAAACTGGTGATGGAGGTTGCTGAAAAAGTATATCGTATGTGTGACCGTCTTGATATCCCCTATTTATTCAAAGCATCTTACCGCAAAGCCAATCGCACCAGCGCCCGGTCTTTTACAGGTATGGGAGATAAAGCTGCTTTGAAGATTCTTAAAAAAGTAAAAGAACGATTTTCTTTGCCCACCGTTACTGATATGCATGCACATGAAGAAGCGGCACTGGCAGCGGGTTACGTAGATGTTTTGCAGATACCTGCTTTCCTGTGCAGGCAAACTGATTTGCTTGTTGCAGCAGCAGAAACAGGCAAAATAGTGAATGTGAAAAAGGGACAGTTTGTAAACGGGGAATCTATGAAGTTTGCTATAGAAAAAATACAAAATGCCGGAAATAAAAAAGTGATGCTGACAGAAAGGGGCAATTCTTTTGGGTATACCGACCTGGTCGTAGATTATAGAAATATCCCCATCATGAAAAATCATGGTGTGCCGGTAATAATGGATTGTACGCACAGTTTGCAGCAACCCAACCAGGGTAGTGGTGTTACCGGCGGCAATCCTCAAATGATTGAAACTATTGCCAGGGCTGCCATAGCCACAGGTGCAGACGGATTGTTTATTGAAACCCATCCCGACCCTTCCCGCGCCTTAAGCGACGGAGCCAATATGCTGAGGCTCGATTTGCTGGAAGAACTGCTGAAAAAATTAATAGCGATACGGAAAGCGGTTGTTTAGTATCATGTATCGTTTTTCCTTATTAAAAAACCCTGCAAATTTTGCGGGGTTTTTTAATAAGGCTTTTGTAAAAAAACCAGGTTCAGTAATTCCTCAACTTCATCTCTACTCTCCTGTTTTTAGCGCGGCCCTCCGCAGTTTTATTGTCGGCTATCGGGTCATTAACCCCATGTCCGGTAGAATTAATACGACTTTCGTCTACGCCATTTCCAATTAAATATTGTTTTACTGAATTAGCACGGTTTTCTGATAATGTTTGATTTTTATCAACGTTGCCTGTAATATCTGTGTAGCCATCAACATCTATTTTGTAGGACGGATTGTCTTTTAAAATCTGCGCCACATCCCCTAAAGATTTATAAGATTTAGCCAGCAGTTTATAGCTTCCTGTTGCAAAGAAAATATTCTGCGCAGCCTTGTTCACTTTTTCAACAATTACCACATCAATTACGGGGCAGCCAAAGTTAGATGCCGGGCCTGCTTCATGAGGGCATTTATCTTCTTCATCGTTTACACCGTCATTGTCCGTATCCGGTACCGGGCATCCCTGGTAGCGGGCAACTCCCGGTGTATTGGGGCATTTATCTTCTTCATCGTTAATGCCATCTTTGTCGGTATCCGGTATCGGGCAGCCCTGGTATTTTGCCAGGCCGGCCACATCGGGGCATTTATCATCTTTATCAGCAACACCATCTCCATCCCGATCAGGGCAGCCATGCAACGCCGACAGACCGGCTTCGTCAGGGCAGGCATCCAGGCTGTCAACAATACCATCGCCATCCCGGTCAGTTACAACAGGTGCCGGTATTTCAACAACTTTGGGTGCCACTATTTTTTTGCGGGAAATATTACCTGAGATACCAATGCTATGGTAAAAATGATAGCTGGCATTTTCAGTTACCGGTATCCTGTACTGAGAATTAATTAATAAATACGCTTCATCAGCGAAATTGATTTGTAACCCCAGGCCCACAGGTGTAAATGCACTGTAATATTTTTGATACTTGCTGGCCCCGACTCCCAGGTCAATAAAGGGCACTACCCAATATTTATCGCTTAACAGTTTAAGATTAAGGATGGCAGTAGTTTCCAGTAGAAAATTGTCTGTATTAAAAGCTGGTTGATTTTTAATTGGATAATCCAAAAATGATCCGCCAAGTGTAGCGATAAAGTCCATGTGTTTGCTTAAACCGGAAAGATACGTCACCGCCAGTCCCGGATTCATGCTCGCTGGTTTAAAGAAAGTGTTGTCTTTTAATACACTTACCAGGCCATTTGTTCTTATATCAGAAGCCGTTTTAAAATCGCTCAGAAAAAAACTAATACCGAGCGCACTCTTTTTTTGAGTAGTTTCCTGGCCAAACGAAGTTGCAAAACAGTAAACTGCGATAACTAAAAAATATAATTTTTTCATAAGTAATTAATTTCATAAACAAAAATAGAAGGTTACATGCAAAGATAAAATTAATTAACGGTGAAAGCCTTGCAATACCTCAATTTTTACACGAGTTAAACCTCTTCCGAAGTAGCCCAGTTTTTGAGCAGCCACTTTTGACAAGTCAACCAGTCGTTTGTTTTTTGTATGCAACCGGTCATTCACTTTTACAATAACAGATTTATGGTTTTTGAGATTGGTGACTTTTATCCAGGTATTAAAAGGCAAAACGTTGCAGGCCGCGGTATATTTTGTGGATCGGAATATTTCCCCGCTGGCGGTTCTGCGACCATTAAATTTTTGGGCATAATAGCTGGCGGTACCATATTTAATAACAATTTTCTTATGGGTTCTTTTGGCTTTGGTAGTTTTATGTATTTGGTTCGGTTTCTTTTGAGCATGCAGGCTACCTGGAAAACAGGCAAAGAGCCACAGGACGATACATGATTTTTTCATATAAAACGATACTGAGTTTATATTTGCGTGGTTTTAAATAAAAACTGTAAACACATTTATCATTTATTTATTTGCAAAATATTTTTCAGCGAGCACCTGGTCATCATTATATATGTCTTCATAAAAAACCAGCTTATCTTTTCGGGCTTCACAGGTAGTATATTCAATAAAAAGGGGTAACCGGTTTTTTACAATGATTCGCTTTCTGTCTTTATTAGCAAGCCATGTTTTTATCGAGTCCGTCGTATAAGATAAGTGCTGCTGCTCTGTTTTGTTAAGACTGTCGTTACGGGCAATATAGAATGCGAGTTCCTGCCACTTTTGAACACGTACACAGCCATGACTTAGCGCCCTTTTTGAATTGCCGAACAGGTAACGCTGGTTGGTATCATGCAGGTAAACACTGTAGGGATTATTGAAATTAAACTTAAGAATTCCCAATGCATTATCATCGCCGCTACCCTGCATTACTTTCCAGGGAATACCCTTTGAATATTTGGCCCAATTAATTGTAAAGGGATTAACAACATCGCCTTTCGCATCCACCAGGTTAAATCCCTTTCGGGCAAGATAGCCCGGATCCTTTTTGAGGGCCGGTAAAATATCTTTTTTAATAATGCTTTCTGGTATTGTCCATTGCGGATAGGTTACCATATCTGTGATCAACGAAGTCAATACCGGTGTTCGTGTATCAGGTTTACCTACAATTACTTTGGAGTGAATAACCAACGTATCATGATCCCATACTTCGAGGTAATAGCCGGGCAGGTTCACCCAGATATATCGCAGGGGAAGGGAGTCTGGTAGTTGTTTATAACGGTCAAGTGTAACTGCAATCCGTCTGAATTTTTCATCGTCGGTATTGTTGAGCGCTGCAATGAGTTTTGAGCCTATTTTCCCGTCTTTCTTCATGTCATGCGCAGCCTGGTATTTTTTGATCTCATTACTGAGCAATATAGAATCAGGAGGCAGGTCGCCGGGTTCTGCAATTCCCGACTGCGCCAGTCTTTTTTGCAGGGTTTTCACAAGATGAAAAGAATCTTTTTGTGGATAGGCAATGTACTGGTAATGGGTATTATCCATACTGTCAACAAAATTCTTTACGAGATATTTTAACGACTGGTAGTTATTTATTATTGGCTCCATTGAATTGAAAAGTTCGCTGATGGAATTATATTTACCTGCTTCATTTAAATTTTTAATAAAAAATGAATCAATAAATTTTTGTTTCCTGGTAATAGAAACACTGTCAGGGAGCAATCTTCCTTCTTTAATATCCCTGGCGGTTTTCATAAAGGCATCAGTCAGCATAAGGTCAGCCTTTGTCCAGATAACTGCATCTGTTTTCGCCAATGTGTCATCCACTAATTTTTTACGTAAATCAGCCAATTCATTTAAATGATAGTCGGAGGGGTAAAGGCCATAATATTTAGAATTTTGAATAAAAGTAAACATAGAATCGGCCATGGGCGTCCACTTTTCATTCCTGCTCCAGATGTTGTGATTATCATTATTATCATAGAACGATTCCAGCAAACCAGGAAGGGAAAGCATAAGGGAGTCATATATTTTACCATTGTTGTCTTTTGCCAGTTGCAATACTACTTTTATGTTATCTGAAACCTGGTCATCCATTTCTTCAGGCTTTTTTATAATTTCTTTTTCAGGGGCCGTGTGCCTGCTTCTGCAGCAAACCACGCAGCACATAACTGTACACGTCAATAAAACATAAATTAGATTTGCTCTTCGTAGCATAGATTAGCGGAGATTTTTATTAAACAGTAAAAGTCCTGCATTAATTTAAAATTAAAGTAATGGTTTATAAAATAAATGAATCGTTGAAGATAATGGTACTACAGTTATTAATTTCCTTTTTTGCAATGACCGGTTTGTTAGCACAATCAAATGTCGCTAATAAGTACGGATTATTTGTGGTAAATGATATAAAGTTACTTCAACAGGAAATTGTTGCTGATTCCAATAAAAAATTGATTGATTTGCAAAATGCAATTCCGGCTTTGGTTATAGATCTCAGGTATGCTTCCGTTCACAATTTTATGCATAGAAAATTATACCCGACTTTGCATACGACTTACCTGCGCCTGCCAGCGGCGAATGCGTTACAAAAGGTGGAAGCGGATCTTCAAAGCCATCAGCTTACTTTAAAAATATTTGACGCTTACAGGCCTTACTCAGTTACGGAAGAAATGTGGGAAGCGGTAAAAGATAGCCGTTATGCCGCGGATCCTTCCAGGGGCAGCGGTCACAACAGGGGGATTGCTGTCGACCTCACTTTGATAGACTTTCACACCAAAAAAGAACTTCGCATGGGAACAGGTTTCGATAATTTTAGCGATACAGCTCACCAGGATTTTACTGAATTGCCCGGGGACATTTTAGAAAACAGGCGCCTCCTAAAAACTGTTATGGAAAAATATGGCTTCATTAGCCTTGATACAGAATGGTGGCATTTTAGCCTGCCAGATATCAACAACTTTGAGTTATTAAATGTATCGTTTGGTGCATTAAAAAAAATGAATCATTAGATAGACCGCCTGTTGATAGCGGTATACAATTTCACTACAAAAAGCATTGTAGCGGGACAGTATTCAATGTTTTGCTTGTGCACATTCCTGTAATCAGGAATTGGTTTTTTGGCAAGATGTGGAAATCCTGCGCAATCTGGTAGGCGTACCTGACCTGGCGATGTATTATATTATTCGAAGTGAATCAACATACAAGTAATGCATATTTTATTTTATTTTCACAAACAGTCAACCCTTATTTTTAATGTGGGATAGTTACAAAAAAGGATTTAAAGCATACCTGCGATTAGAGAAATCTTTGTCAGAAAATTCTGTAGAAGCTTATCTTCATGATATTAGTAAATTTACCCGGTTCCTTTCAGTCAGTAGCCCGGGTATAACGCCGGCACAAGTCAAACTGGCTCACCTCGAAAATTTTTTACAATGGATCAGCGAATTGGGTATGACACCTTCTTCCCAATCAAGAATCATTTCCGGTCTCAGAAGTTTTTATACCTACTGCCTCCAGGAACAAATTTCAAAAACGGATCCTACGGCGTTACTGGAAACGCCCAAACTTGCCAAAAAATTGCCGGATGTTTTGAGCTTTACGGAAATAGAGTCTATAAGCAGCAGTATTGACGTAAGTACACCCGAAGGTGCCAGGAATAAAGCGATTATTGAAACCTTGTACAGTTGTGGTTTACGGGTCAGTGAGCTGGTAAACCTGCGGCTTTCGTGCCTTTATTTTGACGTGGGTTATATACGAATCACAGGAAAAGGCGATAAAGAAAGATTGGTTCCTGTAGGAGGACCGGCCATAAGGTATATAAATATTTACAGGCGGGATATTCGTGTGCACGTTCCCGTTATACCCGGTCATGAAGACATCCTTTTTTTAAACAGGAGAGGCAGAAAGCTTTCCCGCGTAATGATATTCATGATTATAAAAGAGACTGCAATGCAGGCAGGCATTACTAAAAATATTTCACCGCATACGTTCCGTCATTCGTTTGCTACACATCTTGTAGAGGGTGGAGCAGATCTGCGGGCCGTACAGGAAATGCTGGGTCATGAAAGTATTACTACAACAGAAATTTATACGCACCTTGACCGGGAGTACCTGAGAGATACCTTACAACAGTTTCATCCTGCATTTAAAAAATGATTTGACAATTAAAGATTAACCTATACAATCAAATCATTTTCCTTCTATCAATACTTTGGTGCTTTGATAAGCAGCGCTGCCATATTGAGCGTTTTTAACCCTTTTCCGGTAATTTTTAAACATACTCATCCATTTAAGTTTCAGTACGCCAAAAATGCCCTCCTTAACGATGCCCTTATTCATTTTAGAAATGCCGTATTTTCTATCAACAAAAGTTATAGGAACTTCTTTTATTTTAAATCCAAGTTTCCATGCGGCAAATTTCATTTCTATCTGGAACGCATAGCCCACAAAACTTATCTTGTAAAAATTAATAGCCTCAAGTACTTCGCTTCGGTAACATACGAAACCTGCCGTTGGATCCCTTAAAGGCATTAAAGTAATGATGCGGGTATATATGGACGCCCCTTTTGACAGGCTTACCCTTGTCCACGGCCAGTTTTCTACCTTTCCGTCTTTTACATAACGTGAACCTACTGCAACATCAGCTCCCGCGTATTTGCAGGCACGGTAAAGTTTATCAAGTTCATGGGGATTATGAGAAAAATCACAATCCATTTCAAAAATATAATGATACCCCCGGGCAAGGGCCCACCTGAAACCAAGAATATAAGCGGTACCCAAACCAAGTTTGCCATGGCGCTCTTCCAGGAACAGTTTCCCTTCATATTTTTCAAAGAGATCCTTTACTATGGCTGCAGTTCCGTCAGGAGAGCCATCGTCTATAATAAGGACATGAAAATTCTGTTCCAATGAAAAAACTGTTTCAAGAACAGCGGCAACATTTTCTCTTTCATTGTATGTAGGTATGATAAGAAGTTTTTCCAAAAAAGGATTGGTATTTTTTAATGAAATTACAATTAATCTTTAAATAAATCTTTTTAGAACGGGTTAAATTGATTATTTTTTAAGCAGTGTTCGATTTAATATTTCCGTAAGCTTTTGTTTTGTGTGTAAAGGAAAATCTCCTTTCATCATCCAATCATAATATTGCGGTTCGGTTTTAAGTACATCCGTAACCGGCCGGCCTTTATGTTTTCCAAAGTTAAATACTTCTACGTCATTATCCATAATAAAGCGGCGGGCGAAATCCACAAATTTTTCTTCGCCTGTAAATTGCAAAATAGTATCTAAAGTATTTCCTAAATTTTCATACCGGGTAAGCTGCGCTTCCAGTATTTCCCAGGTTGCGGTGGCATCGGCTTCAGCAGAATGGGCATCCTGCAGCTCTTTGTCGCAATAAAATTTATAGGCCGCGCCGAGGGTTCTTTTTTCCATCATGTGGAAAATATGCTGCACGTCAAGCATTCTTCGGTTCGCCATGTCAATGGTAATTCCCGCTCTCAAAAATTCTTCCATCAACAGGGGAATATCAAAACGGTTAGAATTGTATCCCGATAGATCTGCTTCATCAATAAACTGCTTAAGCTCATTAGCCACCTGTTTAAAAGTTGGGGCATCTTTTATGGTTTCGTCGGTAATACCATGAATCTCGCTGCTGCCTTTAGAAATCGGAATTTGAGGATTCAGCAATTTTCTCTTTACCGTTTTAGTGCCGTCAGGAAACACCTTTATAATGGCTATTTCCACGATCCTGTCAGTTGAAAGATTCATCCCCGTAGTTTCGAGGTCAATAAAGGCTAATGGTCGTTTGAGTTGTAAAGGCATTTTTTATTTACGAGTTTAGGGGTTTGAGTTTACTATTTACAAGTTCAGCGTTTTCAAAATATCCATTCCTTCATAATTACCACTGCTCATAAAAAGAAAATTGGTGTTGTCGTGATTCATGCTTCCCAATTTTTCTTCGAGGTTCTTTTTACTGGTAATCACTTCAAGATTTGGTTTATTAAATCCCTCTACAACGCTTTGAGGTGTAAGGGGTGGCATCCGTTTTAGTTCCAATGCATGGTTGCTATAAAAAACAATTCCTGCATCAGCATTATCCATGGCCCCGGAATATTCTCGCATAAATTTTTCATTGAGGCTGCTGAAAGTGTGCAGTTCAAGAACGGCCACGAGTTTTCGTAGGGGAAATTGTTGCTTTACTGCATCTATACTTGCCATAACTTTACTGGGAGCATGTGCAAAATCCCTGTAAATATTACATTCTTTTGTTGCTACCAGTAGCTCCAGTCTTTTTGAGGCACCGGTAAAACCAACTATACCCAGGGCAAAACCAGGCTCATTTACTCCAAGTTCTTTACAGACATTGAGAGCCGCTTGCAAATTTAAAAGATTATGGTTTCCAAAAATTTTTAATCCGGTCTTTTCTTTTCCAATCATAACGCTGGTGATGCCGTCTTCAATAAAATAATTGGGAAGCCCGTAAGGAATATATCTTATGTCGCTTCTTATCTTCTCAGCAACCAGTTTATTCAAAACAATATCTGTTTCATTATAAATCAGAACACCACCTTTCTCAATTTTTTCAATAAAAATTCTAAATTGATCCAGGTAAAAATCGAAAGTGGGAAATACATTGATGTGATCCCACGCGATGCCGGTAATTACAGCTATATGAGGAAAAAGGAAATGAAATTTTGGGCGCTTTTCTATTACACTTGCGGGGTACTCATCGGCTTCACAAACAATTAAAGGGGCATGGGTAATTCGCACACTTTGCTCAAAACCATCCAGGCGGGCTCCTACGAGGTAATCAAAATCGATTTTTGCATACTGAAGCACATGCATAATCATCGCAGTTGTGCTGGTTTTACCATGACTGCCTCCAACCGCTACCCTTTTTTTATACTCACTTTCCTTATAAATATAACCGGGAAATGAAAATATCTTTAATTCTAACTCCCTGGCCTTCAATAGTTCCGGGTTGTCATCTTTCGCATGCATCCCCAGGATTACTGCATCAATACCTGGTATTATTTTATCAGGGTACCATCCTAAGTCAGCTGGCCGTATTCCCTCTTTGTTAAGATTTGTCAAGGCAGGTTCAAAAATTTCATCGTCGCTCCCTGTTACCTCGTACCCTTTGCGTTTAAGCGCAATAGCAAGCTGATGCATGACGCTACCTCCTATGGCTATAAAATGAATACGCATGTATTTTTATAAATTGATTAGTACGTTAGACAGGCTGTTTTTAACAATAGATTGAAATATAATTCGTTTTTAAATAGCAACTTAAAAAAGATGTTCTAAATTTGCAATCGGGTGCAAAATAAAGTTTTAACCCAAAAACTATTATGAAAAAATTAATTATTGTTTTTGTTTTAGCAAGTTCGGTTATTGTTTCTTTTGCATCCTGTAGCAGTTCACGCAGAGGCAGAACCGGGTGTCCCATGACTGAAAAAATTATTCACTAATAAAGTGTTAAAGAACATAAAAACGAGATGAACTGGATACCCTTACTCGAGGAGCAACAACTCGAAGATATCAAAATAAATTCTTTACATAAGCCGCAGGTAATTTTTAAACATAGCAATCGCTGCTCTATTAGCAGCATGGCCAAAAACCGTCTTGATAAAAATGAATCGTCCGAAGAAATTGATTTTTATTTTCTTGATATCATAAATCATAGAAATATTTCTAACAAAATTGCTCTGGAATTTAAAGTACGCCATCAATCCCCCCAGGTACTTGTCATCGATAATGGTACTTGTATATATGATGAAAGCCATTCGGGAATCGATTTGGAAGACATTAAGGTTAACGCCGGTATTGCGGGATGAAAACATTTAGATCGCTGTAATCTCTAGCATTGGTTAATTATGCGCAATAAATAAAGAGGTCCTGGACTGGTTCAACACTACACTGGAAAGGCTGGGTTTAAAAAGCATGGAAACAGCGCTTCTCCCATAAGCACCCATTACGACCATTGCATTTTCAGTATGTACATCCAAAAATTCAATTAATTTTTTTTCAAGGTTTCCTTTGAGAGATATCACTTCGGGATTGGAAAATTTTTGTAACATTTTTTTTGAACCAGGCTTTAGATCATTTCCTTTTTCGTTTATGGTTACCAAATAATTTTTTTTCTTACAAAAGTCCGGGAAAAGCATGCCGTACGCTTCAATAGCATGCATGGCGTCTTCGGTGCCATCGTATAACAATATGTTTGTTTTTATTTCGGTTGCATTAACGGATATTAAGCATACCGGGCAATCGGATTGTGCCAGTATATCTTTAAGGGAATATTTTTGAAAGTCATCATGAGAATTTGTTACAAGGACACCAGCATCAGCGCTGAATTGAATGAGCTGTTTCAAAGAAACTTTTCGCTCGAAATAGCAGTTGACATTTTCATCGTCACAGAAAGTTTTAAACAGTTCTATATTTTTTTCCTCCAGTTTTTCATCTTCAACTGTTTGCGTTTCGGATGAAAGTTCTTTTTGCACGGAAGCTATATCACTGGGATAAATATAGCCGGGTGTTTCATCCTTTAAAAATAAGGCCTGGACTTCTGCATGATATTGTTTGGCAATATTTAAAGCGAAAGTAGTTATGTGCCACGGTGCAGAGAGACCATTAAAAAGAACAAGAATTTTTTTCATCATAAAAAATTTGACAGCAAATATCAAATTAAAGATTCACAAACAGCTTTACCAGCCGATCCTAAAAATTAATGATTTAATAATGTGGCGGTATTGGAAGGCATTATGTTGTTATATAAAAAAAACCTTTTGTTGTATGATTGCCAAAACCATTGTGGGAAGATTTTTATGCCAAATGCTCTCCAATGAAGCAATCAAATAGTAAGGAGAGGTTATGCCAGGTTTGTCCAAAAGTTACGTAAAAGAACACTGTATTGAATTGATATTCCCCGGTTAATAGTTGCGTCTTGTCCAGGAAAATTAACGTAAAGCAAAAGACCGAATGGTAGTGGTTTGCATGCTATTTATAAAAAATTGTCTCCTGTTAATCGTGTAAATATTCTTTACCCAGGCTATAGACTTTCACATCTTCAACCACGCCTTTTACATGGATTACTTTTGAAACATCTTCCGGCGGGAACCTAAAAAATAAATGCGCTACTTTTTCAGAAATTAAAAAATTGTTGTTGAGCTCACGGGTAGCAGATTGAATCCTGGAGGCTATGTTAACCGCGTATCCCATGACAACCATATGATCTGCTTTATTTACCTTGATATTACCGATGATCACCGGCCCGGCGTGAAGGCCTATTCCTATTTCCAGAGAATAATGAAAATGCACCCCTAAATATTGTTCGTTAAATTTTTTAATACCTTGTAAAATATTTTCACAGGCTGTGACGGCCGACTTTGCGGCGGTATGCAGTGGAGCATTCATTCCAAAAACGGCATACAAACCATCACCGGCTGTTTCAATAATTTTGCCTCCATGTGTATCAATGGACATTTCAAAAATCAGGAACATTTTTTTTAGAATATGTATTACATCAAAAGGAAGAAAAGCTGCGGTAAACGGCGTAAAATTTCTGATGTCGAGAAACATCAAAACCAGCTCTCGTTCAAATGGGAGATCTTTTTGATGAATAGGTAAATACAGGTCTTTGTCTCCTTCATCCCTGATAATCCTTTGTACAACTACCGGCTGCCCGGTAACCTTTGTTTGGCAAGCCAGCCTCACTTCGGCGGGAAGATTATATTCCTTTACCAACGCAAGTTCTTTTCCATTTCTTCCCGAAAGGTTCTCCATGCCTTCTAATACAAGAATGCGACAGGTACTGCATTTGCCATTGCCGCCACAAGCATGGTAATGCGGAATCCCTGCGTCAAGGGATGCACTTAATATGCTTTGACCCGCTCTTATATTAATTGCTGTGTCTTTTAGTAATTCTACCTGGAAACATTCTTCAGCCATCACAAATTTTTTCGTGACCAATTAAGGAACCAGCCTCAATATTACGCCTGTTTTATCAATTGTGTTAGCAAAAAAAACCTTGCGACGACGTACAAAACGTTCGCCTATCGGTGCGGAGTAGTAATAACGCCGTTGCCTGCTTTACATTCGTTATTATTTTTTATGTTGAGGATCATCCTGCGGATTTACATACGTTACGCCGGAAGGACCATATCCTGTGATCTCTGCAATAACCGGTTCATTTTTTGTCATGGCAAAATGATTTTGATCTTCTACTTCTGAGTAGATGCTCCCAACAGGAAGTTGTTTTAATTTGCTTTCATCAAATTTATCTCCGTATCCAAAATACCAGGTGCCTGAAACAACAGTGCCCACGCGATCATCGGGATGAAGGTGAGCAGGGATTTTTGTGTTAGGAGCCACTTTTAATAGTATCGTGTAAAGCCCCGGTTTAGAGGGATCACCATGAATAACGACTACCTGTACAGCACTTAAATTGGAAGAGCCGGGTGCGTTCTGGCCGCTTCTTTTTGTAACAATAATTTCCTGTGGCGTCATGCGCAATTGTCCACTAGCTCCGGACTGAGCACTAGCTGGTACAATATTTAATGTAAGACCAATTACGAGAAACAATTGAATTTTTATGGCAACTGTTTTATCTAAAAATTTAGATGGGAGCATAACATTTGAAATTAATAATTGACGAAAATGATTTTGTGAATTGCGAGCGAGATTTCTGTATTTATATTTTTTATAATGAGATCAGGCGCTGTAATCAATGATTTTACTTTTCAAAAAAATCTTCAAGTCCTTTTAAAACCGCGGGTGTATTCTCTTGCACTATCCAGTGGCCGGCGCCTTTAATAATATCTTCGGTAACGTCATTTGCTACGAGCCTGCAATGGTCTCCAAAATAGGAAGCGGCAGAATATTCACCGCTCATTGCGAGCAAGGGCATTTCCAGCTTGTGTTTTTGAAATTCAAGATTGTCTTTCGCATCCTGCGGGAATTCGCCAAACCAATGAAAGGCGCCGGTCGTTGCGCCCGGAACAGAATAAGCCCGTATAAACTCATCCACTTCTTGTTTTGTAAATGCATTTTTTACATAACCTACTACGGGCCAAAAGTCACGAAGAAAGATATCAGCCTGTCCTTGCACAAGTTCTCCGGAAACGGGCCTTGTAAAAAAGCCAAACCACCAAAGTTTGTTATATAGATCAGACCAAACAGGCTCTATTCCCGGAATGAGCGCATCCAGCAAAGCAACTTTTTTTACATCACTTCCAAATTGTGCAGCATATGCATATGCTACCATTAATTCAATATCATGGCCAACAAGATTGATATTCGAATAGCCCAGTTTCTTCATCAAATCATGTATATCTTTTGCCATTGTTTTTTTATCATAGCCAGTCCCGGGTTTACCCGATTCGCCTACACCAGGCAGATCGGGGGCAATGATAATAGAGTGTTTGGAAAGTTCCGGCATCAGTCGATTCCACATGAACTAATTTTGTCCAAAGCCATGAATGAGTAACAACGGATCACCTTTTCCGCCGGTTACATAATGGATTTTGATGCCATTGACCGTTTCATATTTATGGGAAAAATGGGGTGGCGGTGATGCAGGTTTAGCAGTTTGGGCAATAGTTTGCGCACAACAAAGCATGGCAATTGTCATTGCATATATACTTTTAATGCCTGCTTCATTCATTTGTTTTAGTTTGAAGTTGAACAGGTGTTGTAAAAAAAATTTCATAATTTTTCAATCCAGTCAAATATAAAGCCGGCATCTTCCTTCCAGGTTACCTGGCCCAGTACGAAATGATTTCGCCCGGTGAATTCCTTGTATTCAGTAGTTGAATTGTTGCCTTTATATTTTTTATAATTAGAATAATTAAGAGAAGCCGGAATGAAGTTGTCTGTGCTTCCTGCCAGGATTAACAATGGAACGTGCGCTTTTTTGAAATCAACTTTAGCTGCCATTGTCAATCCATCTCTCACGACTAATTTTGATTCCGGTATGGCAAAATTATAATAAGCTTCTGTCTGTTCATCGCATGTCATTCCATTGGTGAAAGCGTATTGCCATTGTTTGAAATTCATTAAGAAAGATTTTTTAGTTGATGTAAAAAATCCCAGTGGCCCCCAACTTGCTTTTAAAAATGAAAGTTTAAAAGTGAATACGCCCAATGGTGGAACTGAATGTATGGCTACTCCTGCAACTGCTATGTTTCGCTGCAACAATATCTGTATGATTAAGCCACCAATAGAGTGGCCAATGAGTATTGGCTTCTCCGGTAATTGTTTTATCAGGTTTTCAAAATAGGCAGTAACAGCAGCTAACCGTATAGAAGCAATTCCGGCATCGGGCTGCCGGTTTCTCAACTCTTCGGGCGAAGCATCTTTGTGCGGCCACGGAGGCGCAATCGTTTTGTAACCCTTATTCTCAAAATAAGCTTTCCATTCATGCCAGCAATTGTTACCAACAAATGCGCCGGTAATGAAAACGATTGTTTTTGATTGAATACTTTTCATTCGGAAATAATTTCTTCAACTAAGCCAAACACAAGGCCAGTTATTTATTTCCATAGAAATCAAATGTTTAAACAATCATGTAAACATGGCAACCACTATATTTCGTGATTTCATAAGCCAAAACCACGAAATAAAACGGAATGATAAAATTATCATTAAGAAAAAATTCTGCCCATGCAGAAGGCGATATTTTTAGCGTATCCCTAAACTTTCGTGCGGAAAATTTTTTGAGAATAGAGTTTGAAACGGTCGTCGCACCAAACGGAAAAGTTTTTTATTTCAACAGGTACTTTTATTCCTTCCACCATTTCAAAGGAAATTTTATATCTTTTACAGAACCTACCACCAGGTCCGGCTTAAAGGCATAGTTGTTTAATTCTTCTTTCTTAGAAATACCTGAAAGAACAAGAATTGTTTTATAACCCATTTGAACGCCGCCCTGTATATCCGTATCCATGGTATCGCCAATAACGGTAGTATCTGACGTCTCCAGGTTAATTGTTTTTCGTGCAGAACGCATCATTACCGGGCTGGGCTTTCCGGTACTAAATGCTTTTATGCCGGTAGCCTCTTCAATCATAGCAGTTACCGCGGTAATCCCGAGGTTATTCCATCCTGGTTTTTTGGGGGAGGGATCCCGGTTGGTGGTAATAAATTTTGCTCCACCGAGAATCATATCTACCGCGCGTTGCACCATTTCTAAGGTGAAATTTCTTCCTTCCCCTAATACAACAAAATCAGGTTCCGTTTCAACGAGTGTTAACCCGCTTTCATGAAGGCTTGTGAGGATGCCGCCTTCTCCCAACACATACGCTGTTCCTTTCGGTGCCTGGTCTGCAAGAAATTTTCCGGTAGCCATTGCGCTTGTATATACATGATTTTCTGTTACGCTAATGCCCAGCTTTTTTAATTTCCGTACAACTTCCAGTTTGGTACGTTGGCTGTTGTTGGTCATAAAAAGAAAAGGAATATTATTTTTAAGTAAATAAGAAATAAATTCAGCCGCTCCGCTGATCAGTTCATCACCTCCATAAATAACACCATCCATATCGATCAATAAACCTTTTTTCATTTTTTTATTTTTTGTCAGTTAATATCTTAGCGCCTTTGCCATCATGCGCTCTTGTATAAAAGTAAACTATAGAATCATTTTATACAAAAAAGGTACGGGTATTTTAATTAAGCGGCACCAGGGAAAGATTGTTTGCACAGTTTTAGCCTGCAATCATGCCAGATATAATGATTATTAATATAATATAATCGTATAAGCCTTGCAATCAGTCATTAGAATATCCATCGTAACATGGAATTGTTATCGCGATTTTATTTCCTTAAGATGATGATTAAACAACAAGATATGAGTATCACGTAAAAGGCCGGATTTTTTTAAAACCGAAAGAATGGGCAGTCATGTTATAACAATTTTTCAGAATATTATTTCCTCTTCGGATTATTTTTTAGGTTTTCAAAGTATCTTTAAAATAATAAATTATGCAAAATGCAAGGGTAATAAAGGTGGACTGGAAATTAATATTGGTAAAACCGCTGCCGGAAAGAATTTTGCCGTTATCTGAAATTTGTTATTAACCGTATCTTCATGAATGAAAAGATTTTAATTGTTGAAGATGAAATGATCGTTGCAACCGATCTGCGTATTTTATTGGAGAAAAACGGGTACCAGGTGATCGGGATAGCCCGCTCATTTGAGAAAGCAGTCGAACTGGCCGAACGGGAAAAGCCGGATATGGTTTTACTGGATATATTCCTTACAGGTACACTTACAGGTATAGACGTAGCTAAAAAATTAAAAGAAAAAGATACTGCTTTTATATATATATCAGCTAATGCCAATGAAGAAGTTTTGTCTATGGCAAAAACTACGGAGCCATACGGTTTTATTGTTAAACCATTTCGTGAGAAAGATCTTCTGGTTACCCTGGAGATTGCCCGTTACCGCCATGAGCACAGTGTTGAAAGCATGTACCGGAAGGAAGCGGAATTGCAAGAGCAATTGGAAAGTATATTTGCTGCTTCAACATCATGGGAGCAAAAACTTTTGAAAATAGGTACGGCGATTCAACCGTATATTCCATTTGATTACCTGGCTGCCGGGTTTAATGACATGGGGCTTTTCTCTCTAAAAAACAGGAGTTTTTTACGGATTGGTTTTAATGAATACCAATCTATTGGCGCGAAAGAGTTGTTAACTATTACGGGGATGTCAACAGATGAACTTATCGCCGTAACGCCGGTTGAGCCTGGCGCGATTACGCCGAGGATATACAATGATGACGCATTCACATATGCTTGTAAACAATCTCGCTTAAAAAAAATATTTGCTGATACTTTTCACCTGAACGCTCACCTTGCTATGCCCTTGCTATTGCCAGGGATGAAGCCGTTTAATCTTTTATTTTTCAGCAGAAGCCCGGAAGCATATTCGACGAAGCACATTCATTTATTAAATCATTTACGATATACCTTAACAACTGGCATTGAAAAAATAATTGACAATAAAAATGCTAACTATACCCAGCTTACTGTAAATACTGCAGGCGCGGAAGATAAAAGAAGGGAAGCATCCTGTTTCGAAAAAATTATCGGTAACAGCTATCTTCTGTTGAATCTTTTTGATTTGGTTGCGCAAGTGGCGCCGATGGATACCTCTGTATTAATATTAGGTGAAAGTGGAACCGGCAAAGAAAGGATTGCTGATTGTATTCATGAATTGTCTCCACGAAAAAACAAGCCATTAATAAAGATAAATTGTGCAACGCTTCCTGCTACTTTAATTGAATCCGAATTATTCGGTCATGAAAAGGGATCTTTTACAAATGCGCTTGAAAAAAGAATCGGTAAGTTTGAGCAGGCAGATGGTGGTACTATATTCCTGGATGAAATTGGTGAGATGCCGTTGGATCTCCAGGTAAAATTATTGCGCGTGTTACAGGAAAAGGAAATTGAAAGAATTGGTGGAAGATCGCCAATAAAAATTGATGTGCGGATTATTGCCGCTACTAATCGTAATCTTGAGCGCGAAGTAGCCGGGGGAAGATTCCGGCTGGATTTATATTATCGCCTGAATGTTTTTCCAATAACGCTTCCTCCTTTGCGGGATCGTAAAGAAGATATCCCTTTACTCGCTGCCCATTTTATAAATCGATACAGCAGGAAGGCCGCCAAAAAAATTACCGGTGTATCAGAAAAAGTTGCTAAGACCCTTGCCACCTACAACTGGCCGGGGAACATAAGGGAACTGGAACATCTGATAGAAAGAAATGTGCTGATGGCAAAAGGAAATGTTATAGAAGAAATTTCTCTTCCCACGATGTATCGTACAGATATAACCGTTAGTTCGGATGAACTGCCTACCAAAAGCATTCATGAAAATGAGCGGGAACATATCCTGTCAATTTTGAAAAAATGCAGGGGGAAAATCTACGGCCCCGGAGGTGCTGCGGAATTACTCAACATACCGCCCACCACTTTAAGTTCTAAAATGAAAAAATTGGGAATCAAAAGGGAATTTACAGATTGATTGTTCTGCGCAAATCTTGTTCAACATGGTTTTGTTTTTATAAATCAGGATGCATGTTTAAGGCTACTCCAATCCTGTTCCAGCAATTAATGGTAATAATCGCCATAATAATTTGGCCTGTTTTTTCTTCACCAAAAATTTTAATTGCTTTTTCATACAGGTCATCGCTGAAACCGTGTTGATTTATCAAAGTAATTTCTTCTGTCATGGCAAGGAGCAGTTGGTCCTCTTCGCTAAATATGTTCGGGGCTTCCCGCCATACGCTCATCAAATAGATCCTTTGTTCTGTTTCACCGAGTTTTCGTGCATCCCTCGTATGGCTGTTTACACAATACGCACACCCATTTATTTGAGACGCTCTTATTTTAATCATTTCCCTTTGCAGTTTGCCAATACCTGATTTGAGAATGTATTTATTCATCTCAAATAATAACTTATAAGCTTCTGGCTGTACGGTAGACATGTTGAATCTTGACGGCATGGTATGTATTTATTTAATTAGTAAATGATGGGAGAGGTGAAAAAAAATATTTTTCTTTTTTAAAATCTGAAAAATTCATCCCCGTTGTATTTTTAAAAAATTTGCTAAAATGGGCCATGTCGCAGAACCCAAGGAAATACGCGATCTCCTTCATGCAGTTGCCTGAATAAGTAGCCTGTCGCTTAGCTTCCAGCACAATTCGTTGCCTTATATGATGACCCGCCGAAAAGCCGGTTGTCTTTTTAACAATTTCATTCAGATAGTTGGGTGTTACCGATAACATCGATGCGTAGTCAGCGACCATTTTTTGTTCCTTATAATTCTTTTCAAGCAGCGACATAAACTGTTGAACAATTTCCATATTTCTTGTAGGCCTTACCGTTTCAAATTTTCCTTCCAATTGCCTGGTCATGTAGATTAGAAAAATTTTAAAATACCTTCTTAATATTTCTGCCCTGAATAAACTATCCCCATCGTATTCTTTTATCATTCTTTCGGCAATATTTTTCATATCAACAAAATCTCTTTGAACGGCAATATTTGGGACGGTGGCGAATAATTTAAAGAGACTTGTGTGGTAGCTGGATTTAAATTCCTGGTCTTCTATAGAAAGAAACGATTCAGAAAATGAAATTACATAGCCTTCGAATTCGCCTGTTAGGTCGAGTTGATGAAGCTGCGCTGGTTTTACGAACAACAGGCAATTGTTTTCCACGGGCGTTTTTTTGAAATCGACATAATGAGTGCCGGTTCCCTTGGTTATCCAGGCGATTTCAAAATTATCATTTGTCCTTGGCTTATTAAAGAAATCCTCCCTTTCTGCATATAACGATTGCAGGTAATGAATTTCAAATGGCACATCATCTTCAATACTCTTTTGAGGATATGTTGTCATAAAATTTTCTGTTGCTTTCATGATTAAAAGTTTTGCAGGTAGCTACTCCAATCATATGCCTGAAATTTATTTTATTGAAAAACAGGTAGTTATAACTTTATAGGCGGTTTGCCAACCACGACATTTCATGGTTTTACTAAATACGTGGGTCAATCTTCGTGATTGGAAGGTCGAACGGATGCTTAATTTTTTGGAGTGGGCAACTCTCATTGAAAACATGCAGGTGGGCATTCTTAAACATAAAAAAGCTGTTCCAACGAATGAACCGCTTGATTGATATAGGGTAAATTAAAAAGCCTATATCAAACATTTACTTCATCATATATTCGTTTGCTCAAGGCAACATGCTTTGTAAAAACATATAAGCTAATGTTGCCAGGAGGGTCATTTCTTTTTCGGCCACGGAAGTTTTTCTTTTAGCATTTTCAGGGTAAATCTTCGCTAAATCCCGTAAAAATTCGAGGTTCGTTAATTCAGCCTGCCAGTAAATCCTGTCAAACCCGTCGCCCGATGATGAAAAAAATTTTTCGATAAATGCTTTGCCATGGTGGTGCGTTCGTGCCAATTACCTTCAACAAGTCAACCACCTTTGTTGCTTCCGTTAATTCGAAACCCGCAAACTCCCTTGCATACTTTTGGCTTACTTTTTTGAACGGCAGCGTGGCTTGACAATTTAGATTGCTGGACCCGGGCTATAAACCCATCGCGAAACTATGGCAACTTTTTAAGGATGTCCAGCAATTGCGCGCCGCTTTTTGTTGATAATTTAAAATTTTAATTTAAAATAAATTTGTGCATAATACCGACACAAATTTAATTTGTGCCGAAGCAGCAATCAACTGGTTCCCTGTCTTCTCTTATTGCCCAATCGTAAGTAAAAGTTTTGTCACTTCTGTGGGTAGTGTTAAGAAAGGAGAGTGCCCTGTATTTACTGAATATATTTTTGTAATATGGGCGGCGTCTGCCATCTTATTTTGGAGGTCAATACCAATTGCATGATCCATTAAAGTATGGATATAATATTTATCAACCTTACCGAAGTTGGCATCCGTAAGTGTAACCTTGTTGGTAAAAGGAATAGCGGGCTCTACACGATAGTTATCCAATACTAATTGCTTTACTGCGTCAGTTCCATCCTGGCAAAATATGGAAGTAATGTTTTCATGTTTTACATCGAGCGTTAGTTGGTCTGCGGAAGGAATTAATGATGGCCCTAAAAGTGATTTTGTATCCTGGCTGGCAAGATCAAACAATGACTGCCCGTTGGCGGGAACAAAAGCTCCTATATAAACCAGCTTTTTAATTTGCCCGGGTATTTGTTCTGCAACAGCAGTTACCACCACTCCACCCAAACTGTGTCCAACCAGTATCACCCTTTGCTTCGTGGATAATATTGCAGAGATCACTTTATCCTTATACACGTCAATTGATACGGTTGCAGGTGATGTAAAGTCATTACCATGCGCCGGTAATTCAACTACTACTACTTTTTGCCCTGCCTTCTCTAATTGTTGTTTTACCGTTATCCATACATAGGTTGCCTGCCACGAACCGTGTACTAACACGTACGTATTGGTTACAGGTAATTCGCCATGTTTACAACCAGTCATCGACATAATCGCGACGGCAATAAAGAGGAAATAAATAATTTTCTTTTTCATAAAATAATTTTTTAAATGTTATAATTTTATGTCAAAGATGAACCAGGCCTGGTACCTTATCAATGGCTGAATAGTGTATTAGCTTGTATAAATTATCGATGGAGGTATTGGATGTATTGAATATCGGGTAGCTATTAATCAGGAAAGAAAAAGTGATAAAGAATTTTATCCCGATCCACAAACGATACCGGGCATGCTGGTAATGGTAGGCGGACTACACTTCCCGGCCATATGATAATGATAAAAATTGTGGCAAGGAGGTGATAATATTTTATTGAGGTGGAAGGTGACTATCAGTTCACTATAAATACCATGAGTAATCCCTCGACGGCGGAAATAATTTATCTTCCCGAAAAGTTTACAATGAATGTAATCACCCTACTTGGCCTGGCGGCCGCATTTTGCACTACCATTTCGTTTTTGCCCCAGGCGATAGAAACCATTCAAACAAAAAATACCTCCGGTATATCTCTTTCTATGTACGCACTTTTTACATTTGGAACTTTTCTCTGGTTGTGTTATGGACTATTCAGTCACAACCTGCCCATTAGCATTGCCAATGGGGTCACACTGTTATTTGCCCTGGTTATTCTTTTTTATAAAATAAAATATAAGTAAAAAGCAACGGCTCATAAGCAAATTGGGTATTTTTTGAAGCAACCTATTGTTTCAAACCGGCTGACTGTTCGTGACGTTCAGCATATCTATCTGATGATTGTTTGTTGATCATTTTATCTCAGTGCTGTCTGACTTTTATTTTCATGATTCCGGACGCGAAGAATTTTGACAATTGAATAAACAACAATAATTAGCAGGATGATTAAGCCGACGAATGTAACCCACGGAAAGGTGTTGGGGCTTTTAAGTATATCCACTTTTCCCGTTAATACAGAGCCGGCCCAGAAATAGGGCAATTTTTTTTCTTCTGAAGAAGCTGTATGTATGAAATCCAGTTTTGCCTTTTGTAGCGAAACATCAGTAGGTAAACCCTGTGATAAATATTTATAAAAAAGCTCGGTGATTTTATAAGTTGATTCATTTTCAACTGACCATAAATTGCTGATAGCCGCAGGTATGCCTAATGCTGCAAATCCCCTGTTGAAACTGAAAATGCCTTCACCCTGGTATAATTTTCCATTAGCAGTTTCACATGCTGATAATACCACTAATTGAGTAACCGGCTTCCGGTCGATAATAAGGTCGGATAAATACAATGCCGAATCAGCAAAGAAAATTACAGGATCATTGCTGCTGCTGCTATCTGACGCATGCGTGTATAGTTGAATAATAGTATAGCCGGGAAAGTATTTGAAAAAATTTCTTTTCGTTGCTTTTTTCAGCGTAAAGTTTGTTGCGTTACTGAAATATCTATTTATAATTTTTAAAGATTTATCACTACCGGGTAGCTGCGATAAGTTTTGATAATTTTCGTATTGAACAGGGGCTAATCCTAAAACACTATTTCTGTTGCCTGGGTTGGCAGCAAAGCGGTTCGTTAAATATTTTGCTGAATAGGTATAACTCGTGGCAAAATGATTGAGAAAATAATCAGGTTCCTGGTCATTACTGTTCAACACCAGTGCTTCAAAAGGATAGCCTTTACCATCAGGCGAAATAATTATACTTCCATCAGGCGGTTTAATACGCGGAAATATTAAATTGTACAGCCGGCGGGCAGTTTTTATGAATTCTTTATACCGCTGATTGAGAACATAACGGTCGGCTATAAACGAATTAAAAGAACTGGTTATACTATCGTATAGTTGATGATTAATTTTAGTTAGAGATTGGTTGTTGGCCGTTATAAGTAAAATATAGACAGCACTATCCCCGGAAAATATTTCAACAAGCGCTTTGGCATTTTTCAATATATTTTTTCTTAATTGACTGACGGTAACAAAAACAGTATCTAAATAATTTTGATAGAATTCCGGATTTTTGTTTTTGATGGTGTCGGTTAAAATGGCGAATTCCTGCCTGTGTATGTATAGCTCATTCTGAATCGCTAAGTATTCATTTGACGAATTTGGAATTGTTTCCAGTTTTCTTTCCAGTTCTATGGTTGTTTTTTTTAATGCTGCCTGCTTTGCAATATCCGCATCTGAAGTATACCGTTGTTCATTAATTTGATCATTTAATAATACCGCCCGGCTTTTTTCAAAAAAATAAAAGGCATCTTCTATATTATTACCTGCATAGCAAGCCTCAATGGCGTGCTCATATAAATTACGTGCAGTAGCTCTCCACACGAGGTTTGAGGCGAGGTCTAATTGTTGTTCATTTTTTATTTTTGCTAAAAACAAATCATTTTTTTTATAGATATTTAATGCTTTTTTAAGCAGGCTGTCTTTTTTTATATGATAGTATTCCTGCTGATAAGCGTCTCCTTTGTCAGTAGTGAGATCTGACAGGCTTTGTAGTTGATTAAACCCTGGAAATTGAAAAGTATTTTTCAACATGGTGGTTTCATCCATTCCATACTGAACAGTATTGAATGCCCGCTGAAAAAAATATCGAGCTTTAGCATACATTCCTTTCAGTATATATATGTTGGCTATCTGCTGAAAGATAAATAGTGAGTCATTATTATCCGCATATTTTAAAGCTGTATTGCAGAATTGCAACCCCAAATCGGGCTTGCTTAAATGTTTGGCATAAAGCGAACCAATAGATGCAAGGTTTTGAGCGCAACCTTTTTTATATTTTATAATAGAATAAGAATGAATACCCTTCCTGAAAAACGAAAGTGCTTCTACATACTGTTGTTTGTTATTATTGATTAATCCAAGTAAACTATAAAGCGCACCAAGTTGTTTGCCATTGCCTGTTTTTTCAAATTGCGATATTTTATCTTCAGCAATTTTTTCTGCTAAAGCGATATTTTGTGAAAAATACAATGCGTTTGCTATCTCGTTTGAAAAAAAAGCGATGCCCTGAATGCTATCTTTATTATGATAAAATTTCTTAATGATATCTTCTCCTAATTTTGCATCCCTGATGCACAGGCTATAATTGCCTGAATTGAATAGATATTCTACCTTATCACTTAATGGCCCAACTATCAGGTCAAAGCCACTATTACCTTTCACTGCATATTCAACACAACTATCACAAGCGGCATATTTGTCTTTAAGCCTGCCCGCAGCGTCATAGTAAAAGTAAAGATTTGAATAATTTCGTACTAACGCCAGTGTACTGCCGCTATGATGTATTACATATTTTTTCGCGATTCGTACTGATTCATTTGTGAAGTCTATTGCTTTTATGTAATCTGATTGCCTAAAATAAAGTACCGCAATTTTTTGCATCAAATACATGTAAGATGAGTCTTCCCTAAAATTGCACTTCTCCATCTGCATTTTTAGCGTTAAAAGCTCCTGTAAACTGCTTTTGTTTTTGGCGTAAGAAGAATTAAAAACGAATGTAATCCTTTCTTTAAATAATTTAGAATCGGGACATTGACAAAAAAGCTTCCCCGAAAAAATTAATATCCCTGTAATAAAAATGATTTTCCGTCCAAAATTTACTACGGAGAAAAAAATCATAAACCAATACTGAATATTGTAAGCGCCACTTGCTTTATCAGTTTTTGTTATCACAAATGTTTTTTATCAAAAGATTGCCAGTACGACAAATAGTTGAAGATTTATCTCATTAATTGCCTATATAAATATGCGTACCTGTGAAATTAGGGATTAGTACCTTACCTGGACCACCACCGTGAGGTCTGGGTGCAACACTACCCTGCATTCCTGCCTTATCAAATATAATAGTTACGCTTATATGAGCCCGATCTTTCCCCAAATCGGGTGTAACAGTAAATTGTATATTATAGTATAATAAATCTACATTATCGTTGTATAACGCGTCAGTAATATATTTTTCAATTTTGTTTAACGCGTGTACTTTGGCTGTGTCACTCATGTTTTTATCAAATTCTACTTGCCAGTTTACCCATTTTTTTATAGTAGTTAGCTTGTTACCTGTTCTGCTGCTACTACATGCATTCAAAATAAATATAATGCCAATCAGGCAACCCATTACTTTCAATATTTTAAACGAAGTGATCTTTTTCATTGTTGAGATTTTTTATATAAAATAGTAATAATCTAAAATTTTTTCAGCCATTCTGCCGCTTCAGTCTTCCCTTCCAGGTTTCCATCTTTCACTTGTTTCAATAATAATCTCGCTGCGTCTTCATCGCCGCTTTTGTTTCTCTCCATCAAAGTGATTGCCTTATAAAACTTACCCGGATTGCTGTACAGGTTTGTGTCGGCTTCCAGCATGGTAAAATATTTTAAAGCTTTGTCGTAATCGCCAAGTCGCAGGGAAACAATACCGGCATATTTTTCTGCGGCATTGTTTTCCGGGTTTGTTTTGACGAGAGATTCAAACACATTTAAGGCTCCCGGCAGGTTGCCGGAGTTAAAAAATTGTATGCCGGTCTGCAGGACGTCAGGCTTCCCCATAGTTACCGGTAACGTTTGCCAGTTTTGTTGCAAGTATGTATCTGCTAATTGCCTGGGTGAATTTTTAGCGCTGGAAAAAAACCATGTTGTCAGGAGAACAGCAACGATCACACAGGCAGCCGCCAAATACTTCCATATCGACGTAACCGGCTGTTTAATTGAAATGACTTTTTGTTGTTCATATATCTCCCTGAATCTTTGTTTCTTTTCTTTCTGTAATTGCTCTTGTATCACCCCATTTGCTGATATGTAAAAAGCAACTTCTTCGGCAAATAAGGCGTCTTCCAGTATTTTTTTTTCAAAATCTTTTTTTTGCGCAGCATCATGGTTGCCTTTAAAATAACCTTCTATATATTCTATATTATCCATGTCAACTTTTTTTTGCATTATACAATTGGCGCAATTTATCAAGGCAACGCAGGCGGCTGGTCTTTACTACATCTGCCGATTTATATTCCATCGAATTTGCAATCTCTTTATCACTAAATCCCTCTGCAAACATGGCTAACAACTTTTTGCAGTTCTCACCTGTTTCATCGAGTTTTGTTTGTAGTAATGCCATATCATTTTTTTCGATTAGTTCTTGAATAATTGTTTTTGCCGGATCAGAGATCATTTCAAGCATATCAGAAACCGGCGCTGTTTGATGAATACTACTTTTATGAGTCGTTTTTTTCCTGATAAGGTCAACACATTTATTATTAAATATTCTATAGAGATATGTTTTAATCGTAGATCTGCTTTCAAAACGGGTTTTTACTATGTTGTCAATTGCCTGTAAGATAGTATCGGAATATGCATTGAAGGCATCTTCCTGGTCTAATGAATATTTGTTCATTCCTTCCTTAATAAAATAAACGTGGCGGTTGAACAACTCTTCTTCCGCTTTTCTCTTTGGCCGCTCATTTTCTTTAAGGCTTCTGATCATTTCTTCATCGTCATAAACCACGGTGGCATAATCTGTCATACTGTATGTAGTGTTTTAGAAAGATAACAAAATATATAATCATTATATATTTTTTAGAAGCTCTTTTTATTTCCTTCCTTTAAATATCACAGCCGGAAATATAATCACCGGCACGGATTGATTTTATGATTCCATATGAACGGATGCAACCGTTTTCTTATCCTATGTACCCGGGGGAGACCCGTTTGCCATTAATTTTTCAAAAAAATAAAAATAAATTTTTGTTTCCCCTCCAAAACTTTCTACGACAAATCATGCAAACAATCAAATAACAAACAATTTCAAAATCAATTAAATTAAAAAAAATGAAAAATTTTCTTTTTGCCTTTGCTGCCGGATGTATTCCTGCCCTGGCTGTTACAAGCGGAATTCAGGCTCAAAATGCAACAAATGTTGTTGCGGTGGAACAATACAATAGCATTACTAACACGAATAAAGCCGCCTTAGCGGAAAAAGACAAAACTGCCAGCCTGCATGGCATAAGCACCAAAGCTGTGAGGGATTTTAAAAAGTCTTTTAAAAATGTCAGTAATGAAAAATGGTTCCCGTCCAAAGATGGTTTCACGGCAATTTTTGCCTTAAATGGTGTCACCAGTGTAATATACTACGATAAAAAAGGTCACTGGGCAGGCTCTGTAAAAGCGTATGACGAAGATAAATTGAACCCGGCAATAAGGGACATCGTTAAGCGTAAATATTATGATTTTAACATCACTTCTATAGACGAAGTAGAAACCATTGATAACCAAAATCTGCCAGTTTATATTGTACATTTGGAAGATGCTAATTCCATAAAGCTGGTAAGGGTTAGTGATGGAGAAATGGATGTCTATGAGGAATTTAAAAAAACTGATTGAGCAATAAAGTGGGAGCAGGGTAATCGTCAAAATGTAATCTTCCGGGTTACATTTTGGCGATTACTCTATTGAACCCTCCATCCTCTTAAAAAATCCGGGACGCTCATCTTTTTCTTTCCTTCTACTTGTAATTCTGATACGGAAATATACCCGTTGCTACACGCAAATTTTAAAAACGATTTATGATCCGAAATGATTTCGCCTGGTGATTCTTTTACATCAGCAATTTCTTTTTCCGCGCGGAATATTTTTATTTTTTTTGTTTTTAAAAAAGTAAATGCGGCCGGGTAGGGCGATAGCCCGCGAATGAAATTGTAAATTTCATTGGCATTCTTTTGCCAGTTTATTTGGCAGGTTTCTGTAAATATTTTAGGTGCATGGCGCAGCGGGTTGATATCCCCAAAAGTGTTTACCGCGCTGCTTTGTGGAATTTCTGTCAATTTATTTTCTTCCAGCCTTTGTATCGTTTCCAGCATTAGTGCAGCGCCAATTTCCATCATACGGTCATGTAGTTCCCCTGCATTTTCGATATCACCTATTTCAATCTTTTTCTGTATCAAAATATTCCCGGTATCGATATCGTGCTGAAGTTTAAATGTAGTAACTCCTGTTTCCTTTTCTCCGTTAATTATTGCCCAGTTTATCGGAGCTGCTCCACGATATTGCGGTAATAAAGAACCGTGTAGGTTTATGGTACCCATTGGCGGCATATCCCACACCACCTCAGGTAGCATGCGGAAAGCGACAACAATTTGTACATCTGCTTTTAAGTTCCTGAGCTCATTAATGAAATCGGGATCTTTTAATTTTTCAGGTTGCAGAATTTTTAGCCGCTTTGATAACGCAAATTTTTTCACAGCACTTTCATTCAACTGCATACCGCGCCCTCCCGGTTTATCGGGCGCTGTAACTACCGCTGCTATATCGTAGCCGGCATCAATAAGCTTTTCCAATGTGGGAACTGCAAACTCGGGTGTTCCCATAAAAATAATGCGAAGATTGTGCACTGAAATTTGTTTATGTAAAAAATATTCGCCGGTTTTCCGTAAAGAAGGATGATCCGGGGATTTAGTTTAAAAGTCCTTGTAAAGTAAATACTTCTTTCTTATTTTTTTGAAGTTGCCCAGGGCAGGCTCCCAGCTTTTTCTAATGTTATTTTCAGAAACACCATCTTTAATTTGTTGCATCAATACATCATTGCCCGCAAGGCGATTAAACCCATTCGATGCCAGGAAAAAATTTTCTTTACCTGGAAATAATGTATAAGCCTGGATGATCCACTTCAGTTGAATTTTTTTATCAATTTCTTTTATTACCTGCTCCGGTGTGCCGGAAACATTCCAACCATAACATAGCTCACCATAATGTTTGCTGTTTGTTGCTCCTTCGGTTGGTTCTGGTGTAAATGTGAAAAGATATTTTGGTAATGAAGGCGCTCCGAAAACCTGGAAGGGTTTATCAGTTCCCCTTCCCTCACTCAATGAGGTGCCTTCAAATAAACACGTTGAAGGATACCAGTAGATAGACTGTATGGACGGGAGGTTGGGAGAAGGTTTTACGGGTAAAATATACTTGCTTTTATGGTCGTAGTTTAAACACTTGATTACTAAAAAGTGAAACGGGGTATCAACGGAATTACTTGCGTGCAAATAATATGCATATTTTTTATTGGCTTCGTCTGAAAGCCATTTTTCACCGGCAAGCATAAACGAATATTCGCCTATTGTCATACCATACACTATGGGTATAGGTTCCATTCCTACAAAGCTTTTAAATTTTGGGTCAAGTACCGGGCCATCTACATAAAAGCCGTTAGGGTTGGGCCTGTCAAGTATTAAAAGCGGTTTTGAATTTTCAAAGGCGGCTTCAATGTAATATTGAAGAGAGGAAATATACGTATAGAACCTGGTGCCTACATCCTGGATATCAAAGATCATTACATCTACCCCGGTAAGGTCTTCAGCAGTAGGTTTGTTGTGCTTACCATAAAGACTTATCACCTCAATTCCTGTTTCTTTATCAATAAAATTTCCCACTTTTTCTCCCGCATCCGCTTTGCCCCTGAAACCATGTTCAGGGCCAAAAATTTTTACCACTTTAATTCCCCTCTTTACTAAGGTGTCTACAAGGTTTGTTTGCACCACTATTGAAGTTGGATTGGCAAAAACAGCTACTGACTTTCCTTTTAAAAGAGGGACATATACATCCATTCTTTCAGCGCCTGGTACAATTCTTTTTTGTGAATAGGCTGGTATACTGGTCAGTAAAAAGCAAGCAGCATATATTATTTTTCTTTTCATACTGTAAACGATTAAAACAGGCAACGCATAGTATTTAAATATATTGATGAAAATGAATTCCCGGGTGATAAATTTTTTATAAATTACATATAACGAAGCGTTTATTTTTTGACTTAAATTATTTATTAGTTTCTTTGTTTTGATCGTGAATGCGTTTAACCATGACAATTCTTACAATTTTTAAAAAACAAATACTATGAGCACAGCAAAAAAAGGTGACGTTGTAAAAGTACATTATAAAGGAAAATTAAATTCCGGCGAGCAATTTGATTCAAGCGAGGGACGTGATCCTCTTGAGTTTACAGTAGGCGCGGGCCAAATGATAGCTGGCTTCGATGCCGCTATTCCCGGGATGACTGTGGGTGAAAAGAAGACGGTCACTATAGCGCCCGAGCATGCGTACGGGGAAAAAAATACTGAAGCAATTATAGAGTTTCCCAAATCAAATATACCGGCAGAAATGAAGCTGGAACCTGGCATGAAGTTGCAATTGCGTAATGAAGCGGGACACCCCATCCCGGTGATAGTTACTGAAGTAAAAGATGAGATCGTAATTCTTGACGCCAATCACGAACTTGCCGGAAAGGAATTAATTTTTGATATTGAACTGGTAGAGATTACTCCTTAATTTTCAAAGGCGGAATGTATTCGCTTCTTTGCTATCGAAATTGTTTTATAACTATAAATTGTTACGAAAATAGAAATGAAGCTTTCATTATGGTCTATCCTAATCTTATTTCCCCCCAACGGGGGTGGGTTGGGCTTTTAATATTCCATTCTTCTTAACGTTGGGGCTCTAAACCAGGTTAGGAAAACAACAAACAACGTCATAGAACCTCCAAATATTACCGATGGAATGGTGCCCATTAGTTTAGCCATCATTCCACTTTCGAACTGGCCCAGTTCATTACTGGAATTTACAAACATCGATGTGACGCTCATTACCCTTCCACGCATGTTATCAGGTGTTTTTAACTGGGTAATGGTTCCCCTGACCACCACACTTATAGCGTCAAGCATTCCCGAAATAAGGAGAGCCACAAAGGAAAGTAAGAAGAATTTTGAAATTCCGAAAATAATAATGCAGATTCCAAAACCCGCTACTGCCAATAATAATTTTCTGCCTTGTTTCTTTTGTAGCGGAAATAGGGTAAGCACAATTACCATTAATATGGAACCCAGGTCTGCTGCACCATTCAGGAATCCAAATCCCTCCGGTCCAACTTTAAGGATGTCTCTTGCATAAATAGGAATTAGAGCCACCGCACCGCCAAATAGTACTGCAAAAAGATCTAAAGAAATAGCACCTAATAATTCTTTTGTTTTGAAAACAAATCGTAATCCTTCTTTTACACTTTCCCAGGTGCGTATGGCACCTTTTATATTAAACGGAGGTTTCTTTTTTATTTTTATTAAGAAGAAAAAAGATGAGGAAATTAAACAGCTTACCGTAATTAAGGTTCCCGTAATTCCAATGCCACCTATTAAAAAGCCCCCAACAGCATGACCTGTCACCGAAGCGGAAAGCCAGGTACCCTGGCTCCATGTAGTTGCATTTTGTAAATTATCCCGGGGAACAATATAGGCGATCATAGCACTGAATACGGGTCCTGTAAAGGCGCGGATAATACCTGTACCAAAAATTACCATATAAATGCCAATGGCAATCCAATGAGTGCTTACATGTTTTGCTACAAAACTACCGGATATAAATGCTAAAATAATTGCCGCGGTAACATACAGTAAGATACCCCTCAGGATCAGTTTTCTTTTTTCGCTCTGGTCAATAACATGGCCCGCATATAGTGCCAGGGAAACAGCAGGGACTACTTCTGACAAGCCAACCAAACCTATCGCAAACGGATCATTGGTTAAAAGATAAATCCACCATCCTACCAGGGTTGCCATCATTCTAAGGCCCATAATAAAAACAAAACGTCCCATGAGCAGGTTGCGGAATTCTAATAGTTTTACGGATGCGAAAGGATTATTCTTTATGAGGGAATTCATCATGTTTCATTTAAGGCAAATGCAAATAATGCTGGCCTTCTGCATATTCTTTGGCAAGGGCTTCTATTACTGCATTCAAATGGTTTTCGTTTCCTAAAAAATCAGCCGATGTCGTATCAATGAACAGCGTGGTAATGTTGTGCTGCTTTATATACTCGGTGTATGTTTCCTGTAGCGAAAAAAGATAGTCAGTACCAATAGCCTGCTCATACGGCCGGTTGCGTTTCCTTATATTTTCTTTTAGTTTATGTACAGGAGCGTGCAGGTATATGAGCAGGTCTGGCTGAATAAGTTGTGGATTGATGATGTCAAATAATTTCTGGTACAATAGAAATTCTTCTTCAGGTAAATTTACCTTGGCGAATAAAAGACATTTTGTAAACAGGTAATCAGATATGGTCACGTGCTGAAACATATCTTTTGTCTGTAAAAGATCTTTTAGCTGTTTGTACCTTTCAGCCATAAAAAATAGTTCCAGTGGAAAAGCGTATTGACGTTGGTTTTCGTAAAATTTTGGAAGAAAAGGATTATCAGCAAATTCCTCCAATATCAACCGCGCATCCAGGTGTTTGCTGAGCAAATGAGCCAGAGTGGTTTTGCCTGCTCCAATATTTCCTTCAATGGTAATGAAATTATATTTCATGGTTATGGCATCATTTATATAACGTCGGTCTCTATAAAATGCCTGTAATTTTATGTAGCGATTTTAACAATATTTTAAAAATCAAAAATAGCGACTGAAAACCTAAATATTTAAAATGAATTGGCTAATGCCTGTTGCATTTGTTGATAAGGACGTAAAGAAACGGGGTCATGTATATTCCACATAGCTTTTCATGTGGATAAAAATTCTTATTCATTTGGTAATTAAAATCCATGTAATCTTTTATCAAGATCCAATAATTCGGACGAAAGTAATTTTACTTTTTTGAAATCAGGTTGTGAAGGATTCAATAAAGAATTATTCTCTTGTGGAAAAATAGGGAAGGAATTTTCAGGCTAAATGCCTGGTTTCCGTTTAAAAAATTTTCACCTGTTTCCTGTGTATATGCACGATCATCTTGCCAGTCTTTTTTAATTTTTTAAGCTGAAGTGCAAAAATTCCATCATAATGAATTGCAATTGGGAATAAGCGGATAGGCGACAGGAGATGTATTTTTCGTAGCCCATACCCGGAGTATTCTATCGGTAACACGAACACTGAAAGTATTGTTTTCTTTTGCATAACGTTGTAAAGTTCTTTCAGCAAGATGAAGCATACCGGACCTCTCTTTTTGGGTGAAACCTGTTTTTGATGCAATTTTTTTAAAATCGCATAAGTGAATTTTTTGGAAATATTGGACTGCCCGGTAAAACCATAAGTTAGCAAAGACACTTCAGCTTTTGGGAAGGGCGTTTCGCGTTTTTTGTATGCTTTTATTTTCTTTTTCAGAACCGACATTTGTCAAATGACTATACGACATTTGTCATAAAATGAATTTCTTGGATCTAATTATTTTTTCTCCAATAGTTTTGTCTCTTTAAAAAAAAATATTTCATGAAACCATATAGCCAGTTAAGGGCCATGCGTGCAATTACAAAATCCAGTCTCCGTGCCATAACCAGGAGCCCTTCATCAGTGATTTTTGGATTTGCTTTTCCATTTATTTTTATTCTTGTTTTTGGATTTATAGGGAATTCAGGGGGTATGAGATCGTATAAGGTAGCCCTTGACAACAATGCAGACACTACTAATGAATTGTACCGGGCGCTGAAAATTACAGAAGGCGTAAAGATGGTGGAATATAAGGATACCGCGTTACTGGCAGATGATATGCAGCGTGGCAGGTTAGCGGGGATAATTGATATTCAAAAGAACCCAACAGGAAATCCGCCTTATAATTTTACATTGAAAAGTACCAACGCGAGTAATGACAAGTGGCCACAATTTAAGGCGCTTGCGGAAAGTGTGATTAATGGATTGAGTAACCGCCTTTACAAGGAACGGCCAACCTATGCCAATTTTGATTTTAATTATAAAAGAGATATTACGGAAATAAGAGAATACAAAACAATTGACTTCGTCCTACCGGGGCAACTCGGATTTTCTTTACTGGCTTCTGGTGTATTTGGGGTGGCATTTATGTTTTTTAACCTGCGCAATACGCTGGTATTAAAAAGATTTTTTGCAACACCTATAAGCAGGACGTATATTATTTTGGGAGAAATGCTTAGCCGTGTTATATTCCAGATGCTTACTGCCATAGTGATCATTCTTGCCGGCCGATTTTTCTTTGGCTTCACTTTAATACATGGGTTTGAAACTTTTGTAGAAATGCTCATATTAAGCTTTATCGGCCTGGTTGTATTTATGGGATTTGGCTTTATTGTAAGCGGGCTCGCCAACAATGATAACACCATTCCTCCATTTGCCAACCTGATCACATTGCCACAGTTTTTAATAGGAGGTACTTTTTTTTCTGTAGATGTTTTCCCGGTGTGGCTGCAATGGATTGCCAAAATAATGCCGCTTACTCACCTCAACACTGCATTGCGGGAGGTAGCTTTTGAAGGAAAAAATCTTTGGGATGTGCGGCTTGAAATCGCCATTTTATTGCTTTGGGGAATTGTTGTATATGCAATTTCGGTAAAGGTTTTTAGGTGGGAATAATATTGTCACAACCATGCAAAAAGCAAAAATATTTTTTATAGCGGTTTTTACTTTATTTGCCTTCCTTTGCCTGATCACCGTGTTTCTTCCATCGGGAATTACCATTTCGAGATCCATCCTCATTGACGCAAAAGTCAACAAGGTGGCGGTGCAAATAGAAGATTTTAAAAACTGGAAGAACTGGTACCCCGCTTTTCAAAATAAAAATACCAGGTTATATACCTCACAAAGAAACGACACCTCTTTTGCTGTTCTTACCGATGAAAAGCAACAGAGATTATCGTTGGTTTTATTGCAATCAGTCTCCAGAAGTATTGAGGTGCTTGTTTTGAAAGATAATCAAAACAGGCAAACGTACCAGTTTGTTCTATTACCTAACGCCGAAGGGCAAACGCTGCTTACCTGGAATGTAAATATTACGTTGGCCCCCTATCCATGGAAAAAAATTTCTGGAATTTTCTTAGATAAAATTTCCGGACCACAGTATGAAGCAGCGTTACTAAAATTAAAAAGAGCTGTTGAAAATACGACGCATTAAATTATTAAACAGTGGTCTCTAAAAAATTCTCAATAGTGCTGTAAACTGTGTTGAGTTCTTTTTTTGTGATGCAATAAGGGGGCATTACATAAATAGTATTTCCCATAGCCCGGAGGTAAACGCCTTTGCGTAAGCAATATCTTGTAAATTCAGCCGCAACGTTATGAAGATAGCTATCTTCTTCATTTGTATTTATTTCGAAAGCAAGTATGGTTCCCAGGTGTCGTAAATTCTTTATGATATTTTTTTTTTGAAACCTTTCAATTTTTGTCCGAAATTTTTTTTGCCGGCTTACAATTTTTGCAATCCTTTGGATGCACGTATCCTGCTGCAGCAGGTCAAGGCTGGCCAGGGATGCGGTACAGGCCAAACAGTTCGCGGTAAAAGAATGACCATGGAAAAGTGTTTTCTCTTTATCATCGCTTACAAAAGCATTATACACAGGTTGGGTGCAGGCCGTAACGCCTAATGCCATGGTACCGCCTGTAAGCGCTTTGCTCAGGCAAATAATATCAGCTTTTTCTGTTAAATAATCGCCGGCAAAGAATTTGCCTGTCCGGTAAAATCCTGTAAGCACTTCATCGGCAATGCAAAGAATATTTTCCTTTTTAATAAATGACAAAAGAACATCAAGCCTTTCTGCATCATACATTCTCATTCCGCCTGCACCCTGTAATAATGGCTCATAAATAAAACAAGCGATTTCATTTTTATGCTTATCAATTTCATTTTTTATGTCAGCAAAATTTGATTCATCGGGTGTTTCAATAAATATTACCTCAAATAATTTATCCCTGAAAGCCAATGTATACGTTCCCCGTTCGCTAACGCTCATGGCTCCAAAGGTATCTCCATGATAGGAATGATGAAAGGCAAGAATTTTATTCCGGGTTGCACAACCATTATTTATCCAGTATTGAAGTGACATTTTTATAGCCACCTCCGTAGCGGTGGAACCATTATCGCTATAAAATATTTTTGTAAAATCGCCGGGCAATATTTTTAATAAATTTTCGGCAAGCGCAACAGCAGGTTCATGTGTAAAACCTGTAAATATTACCTGTTGCAGCTTTTTGGCTTGTTTATATACTTGTTTTGCAATGTATTTATTTCCATGACCGTGTATATTTACCCACCAACTGCTTATCGCATCAATGTAGGTGTCGCCGTTTTCATCATATAATAGTGTTTTTTTTCCCCTTATAACCGGTATAGCAGGGATACGGTGTTTCTGATGTGTGTATGGATGCCATATATATTGAAAGTCTTTTTCAGATAAGCCCATTTTTGTTATTTAGGGATATGAATAAATAAGCAAAGTTACTTATTCCCGATCCCTTATTTTATCAAAAAATCATCCAGATGCAACGTTCTTTACGTAAAGGTTGTCACCAACCTGCATAAGACCATGGATTATAACAAACTGGTAACTGACTGTATTAAATGCAGGCCCGCTGCTCAAAGGCAATTGTATGAGCATTTTGCGCCCGCAATGCTTGGAGTTTGCTTCAGGTATACGAAGAGTGTTGCCGATGCTGAAGATGTGCTGCAGGACGGATTTGTAAAAGTATTTAAGCATTTAACCCAATTTAAATTTGATGGAGAGCTGGGTGGCTGGATTAGAAAGATCATGGTAAATACGGCCCTAAATTATTTGAAAACGAACAGCAAATATCGATACGATCTGTCATTTAACGAGACGTCGCTACACCCGGTTTCTTCAGATGACCCTTTGGTAAAATTGCATACTAAAGAGTTGTCGGAATTGATTCGCCAGCTACCAACCGGCTTTCAAACGATTTTTAATCTTCATGCGGTAGAAGGATATACCCATGTGGAAATAGCGTCTATGCTGGGCATTAGCGATGGTACATCAAGATCGCAATATGCACGGTCAAGGGCTGTACTTATTGAATGGATTGAAAAATTTTCATTACAAGCGAAACCAGGGAAATATGGAAGAAAATAAATTTGAAAAACAGGTGAAGCGGAAAATGGATGAATTAAAACTTCAGCCATCTGAAGAGTTATGGTCAATAATAGCCAACCGTATAGAAAAAAAGAAACGTCCAGGATGGGGGTTTTTATTTTTATTTTTACTTCTTTGCGCGTTCTTATCAGGAGGTTACTTTATCTGGCATAGAGGCCATGTGCCGGCTTCAAAAGAAAAATACGTTTCGAAAATTAATGCTCACGAAAATAATATTAAAGCAAAAATTGATAAAAATAAGAACGTTGCAAAAGATGTAATTAGTGATTCATCGCATCGTAATAAGGATAAAGCTAACAATCTAATTACAAATAAAAATGTAAAGGTAAAGATCTTACAACGCAACAAAATTATAAATGCCTCAAAAATTGTTTCACGGGTAAATTCAAGGCAAAAGACTTCCATCGTTTCTACTGAGCCGGAGGAGGGTAATATTCAGAAAAAAAAGAACGTAAACCAGCCAATTCCGAAACCGCCTGGCATATCGTTACCAAACGAAACGGGCAGTAAACAGGAAGTGCCAATAGGTGCAAAAATCAATAATGATAGTCTCGCAAAGCCTGGTGTATCAAATAATAACGAACCTGACACAGTAAAGTTATTATCCCAAAAAAAGGCCGGATCCAAACAGTCAAGGAAAGATAAATGGTATACCGGCGTATTAATATCTGGTGGCATTTCCAGTACCGGCAATAGTTTCTTAAGCCAGGATAAATCAGCGTACTCTTCTTATCCGGGCAATCTTAATTCAGGCCCGGGAATTACATTTCAAGCGTCAGAAGCCAGGGCAGGCTTTGGAATGATCGTGGGAGTTTTCGAAGAAAAAGGCATTAATCCAAAAACGAAAATTTCATTTGGAGTAAACTATACATCTTTTGCCACTACCAGTAATATAGGCAAGATAAATGATACAACAGGGCTTTATAATTCCCGAAATCCTGTCAACAATTTTACTGCACACTACCATTTCATCGAGTTACCGATAATGCTTACCGTTCAAATTGGAAGAGGTAAAAACATGCCGTTTTTCTGGCAGGGCGGAGTGTCAGTTTCCGGGTTACTACATACTAATGCCTTACAATTTAATCCCGGTACGGGATATTATTACAGGGACAATTCAATCTTTAATAAAATGCAAATCGGATTGCGTACGTCCCTGTCCGTAGAGCTGTTCTCAAAACAAAAGCATTCCATTTTAATTGGCCCATATGTTTCTTATGATGCGTCAAGGATAGCCAATGATGGGCTATATAATAAGAAACATTTTGTTTATACAGGTGTACGTGCAGCAATTATTTTGGGGAAATAATTTTTTTGAATGCAACGCTTCCTTAATGGAGATTGTCAGGGTTTCAAATTAGATCAATATGAAAAAATATGTATCCATTTGTACCGGCTCGCTTATTTTTCTTTTAATCACCTCTTTGTTTAGCGGGTGTGTAAAAGATACTTGCAAACATTCCTATAGCTATACCTTTTATCAACCAATATATAAAACGACAGAAGAGGTAAGAGCTAATATCAAAAGCAACCCGGCACAGGAAATCGTTGAACCGGGTAAAATTGTTATCCTGGGTAATTATATTTTTTTAAATGAAATTGACAAAGGCATTCACATAATAGACAACAGCAATCCTTCGTCTCCTAAAAATATTGCCTTTGTTGATATCCCGGGAAATGAAGATTTGGCGATAAAAGGCAACACATTGTATGCTGATTTATATACCGACCTGGTGAGTCTTGATGTTTCTAACCCTTTACATGTAATTGTAAAAAAATTCAATGATGGCGTTTTCCCTTTTCGAATCTACACCAATGGATTTTATGGAGATTCTACCAAAATAATTGTTGATTGGATAAAAAAGGATACAATGCTTGTTGATGATTGTGGTGGCGGTCTTCGGTTTATAGATTCCGGGGGATTTTTTCTAAGTAATAATGCAGCCGCCCAAAGTTCCGATGGTAAATCCACATCGGCGATTGGCCACGCAGGCTCTATGGCACGTTTTGCAATAATTAGTGACAGGATGTACACCGTTTCTAATGCCGATCTTAATATATTTGACATCTCTAATCCATTCAGCCCTGCTTTTACAAAAACGATAAATATAAATAGCTGGAATATTGAAACTATTTTTCCATTTAAAAATAAATTATTCATCGGTTCGCAAAATGGAATCTTCATTTACAATATTAATAACCCGGATAACCCGGAAATGGACGGGCAGTTTGGTCACTTTAAAAGTTGCGATCCTGTAATTGCAGACGATTCGTATGCTTATGTGACGTTGCGTTCGGGAAGTCCGGTATGCCAGGGTTTTAGTAATGAACTGGATGTTTTACGATTAAATTCGTTGACTGATCCGCAGCTTGTAAAGACCTATCAGTTTACTAATCCACATGGATTATCAAAAGATGGCAACCTGTTATTTATATGTGATGGATCAGGGGGGCTCAAAATTTTTGACGCATCCAATGTGCAAAATCTAAATTTAATAAAGGAAGTTGGCGGAATAGAGACGTATGACGTTATTGCTTACAATAAAATTGCATTCGTAGTTGCCAAAGATGGCTTATATGAATATAATTATTCGGATGTAAATAATATTCACCAGGTAAGTAAAATCAGTATTGCGAATTAATGTAAAATTTATGAAAAAGAAGTTATATACGGTGCTTTTACTGGTTTCATTAATTTGTTTTTCAGCAAGAGCGCAGCAAAATAAATTGCGGTTTAATTCAAAAAGTTCTTTTGGAATTTCTTTCGGGCAAAAAGGAGCGGCTGCTCTATATGAAACGGTAAATGGAATAGCTTTTAAAAATTGGTTTGCCGGAATGGGGATCGGTATTGATAATTATTCTTACAATTCTTATCCCCTGTTTTTTGATGTAAGAGAATTTTTTGGTAAGCACAACCAATGGTTTGGTTACGGTGACCTCGGATATAATTTCAACGCAAAAAATAAACCGGGTAAAGAAATATATTATTACAGCTCTTATAATTTTAGTGGTGGAATATATAGCGGTGTTGGCCTGGGGTACAGGGTCAGATTTATTCAAAAATCGTTTTTTACATTCAGCGGTGGATTTACGTACAAAGAAATTAGCAATAAAGTGGGCATCGTTAATTCCTGCCTGGTGGCTCCCTGCCCGGTTGATTATAGCAATTATACATATGGAAACGGCAGGGTGGTTTTAAAAGCCGGGGTGGATTTTTAACCCTGGTATTTTTATACTTTATTCTGAAATGAATTTTAAATTTCTTTTGATTCCTTCAAACTTAGCCCTTTTTAAGGGAGAGTTTTTGAAAATAATTTTGAAAGATTCTTCGGTTATTTCTTCCCAGTCATTTTTATTAAAATTTAATATCTCACGTAATGGCGTAAACGCAGTTTCGCCCGTTGGTTTAGAAAAACGATTCCATGGACACACATCCTGGCAGATATCGCAACCAAATAGTTTGTTATCAAATTTTCCTTTCACTTCACCAGGGATGAGCAGATCTTTTAATTCAATAGTAAAATAGGATATGCATTTGCTTCCATCGATTACTTTACCGGGGAGTACGGCTTCGGTGGGGCAGGCGTCAATGCATTTCGTACAAGTTCCGCAATAATCTTTAATAAAGGGATTGTCGGCCACTAATTTCAAATCTGTAATTAAGGTGGCGATGAAAAAAAATGACCCGCTGGTTTTTGTTATGAGGTTTCCGTTTTTGCCCACCCACCCCAACCCGCTTTTCTGTGCCCAGCTTCTTTCCAGGACGGGAGCGCTGTCAGTGAATCCCCTGCCATGTACTTCACCGATATTTTCTTTTATTAAGCATAAAAACGTTTTGAGTTTTTCTTTAATTACTTCATGGTAGTCTTTTCCGTACGCATATTTTGAAACCTGGGGAACCTCGGAATTTTGTTGGTCGGCGGGATAATAATTCAGTAGTAAGGTGATTACTGATTTGGCTTCCGGAACTAATTTCGTCGGATCAATTCTCAAGTCAAAATAATTATTCATATAAGTCATCTTCCCCTGGAACCCATTATTGAGCCATGTTTCAAGGCGTCGCGCATCATCGTCCAATTTTTCGGCTTTGGCGATTCCGCAGTAGTCAAAACCTAACTGCGCCGCGATCTGTTTTATTATTTGCGAATGTTTATTTTCCATAAAGCTCTATGGTTATGTTTTTTATTAAAAATAAGAGATACTTTTGCAGGCAGCTCCTAACCGTACCAAAATTACCTCGATGCTTTCCAAAAAGAACCTCTGCTTCTTACTGTTGATTTTATTGACGCATAGCAATTTAACAGCCCAGGACAAATTAGATATAAAATTCGGTAAGGTGAAAGCCGCGGATTTTGATATTACATCAACGCTTATTGATTCCAGCACCAATGCAGTTGTGGTGGCCGATGTAGGTAAATCAGTGTTTATCGCTAATACAAGCGACCTTACTTTTTCTTTGATATTTACAGAAAAAAAGAGAATTAAAATAGTCAATAAAAATGGTTACGATGCGGCTACCATCACTATCCCATTATATTTAAACGACCATGACAAGTCAGAAAAGCTGGAGAATCTTGATGCGGTTACCTATAATATGGAAAATGGCAAAGTGGTAGAAACCCGGGTGGAAAAGTCCGCTATTTTTACGGAAAAACATAGTAAAAACTGGACTTATAAGAAATTTACTTTCCCGGCTCTTAAAGAAGGAAGCATTATTGAATACTCTTACCAGGTAAAATCTGATTTCTTTTTTAACCTGCAATCATGGACATTCCAGGGTGAATATCCCGTACTCTGGAGCCAGTACAACGCGGAAATTCCTGATTTTTTTAAGTACGTAACGCTTGCGCAGGGATACCAACCATTTTTTATTAATAAGGTAGATAGATCACAGGCTCACTTTTCATTCGTGCAACATGTGGAAAGGGAAAGTAGTTCATTCGGTCCGGTAACCAACCCGGGATTGAACAATTATACAATAGATGGGTCTTTAGACCGTCATTCCTGGGTGATGAAAAATGTTCCTGCTTTGAAAGAAGAACCTTTCACCACCACTTTGCAAAATGCGATTGCTAAAATAGAATTCCAATTGAACCAGGTTGTCTTTCCCAACTCAATGCCTCAAAATTATATGGATACCTGGGAAAAAGTGGCCAGTAATTTAATGGCCGATGAAGATTTTGGCCTTCCTATTTCCAGGGCTAACAATTGGTTAGATGATATATTGATCCCGATAGTAGCGAATACCGCTTCCCAAAAAGAAAAAGCGCAAAAGATATTTGAATACGTGCGCGATAATTTTACTTGCAATGATATAAATGGGATCTATACTACCAAAGGTTTGAAGGAGGTATTTAGAAATAAAAACGGTTCAGTCTCCGATATCAATATGCTACTGATTGCCATGCTGAAAAGCCGGAAAATTGATGCAACTCCTGTTATTCTTAGTACAAGGGACCATGGATTTGCCAATGAATATTATCCACTCTTGAACAGGTATAATTATCTAATTGCGAAAGTGGTAATAGACGAAACGGAATGGTACCTGGACGCCACAAGCCGTTACCTGGCATATGGTACGCTACCATCCCTGGTATATAATGGGCAGGCTAGGGAAATAGCCGATAACGTGGCAACCCCGGTATATTTTGTAGCTGATTCACTGAAAGAATCGGGTACCACCAATGTCTATATTTCGAATACGGACAGTGGCGGGGTAGAGGGCACTTTTAGCCACAATTTTGGTGTATATGAATCTCTTAGATTTAGAAACACAATGACAAAAACATTACCGGCTGATTTTAAAAAATCATTGCAACAGGAATATCCCGAAGAAATTGCAATAGATAATATTGAAATTGATTCATTAAAATTATTGAATGAGCCTGTGGGATTACAGTATGATTTAAAATTCAAATCATTTGGGGATGAGGATATCGTATATTTTAACCCATTGGTGGGCGAGGCGATAAAAAAGAATCCCTTTACGGTAGCCGAACGATTTTACCCGGTAGAGATGCCGTACAGCCTTGACGATATTTATAACTTTACTATGGAAATACCCAAAGGATATACGGTAGATGAACTGCCAAAGTCAGCAAGGGTTAACGTCAATGAGAATGAGGGAATGTTTGAGTATATCATTTCTGCTGATAAACAATATATTCAAATGCGCTGCAAGCTCGTTTTGAAGAAAGCGACTTACTTAAATGAAGATTACCAGACGCTTAGGGATTTTTACACTTTTATCGTAAAAAAAGAAGCGGAGCAGATTGTGTTTAAAAAAATAAAATAAATTACCACTTATGTTTTTTTTTGATCGCCTGACTCAAATGGTGTTTTACCAGGTTAGCGTACTATCAATTGCCATAATTCTTTTTATGAATGTAAAAAGCGATGGCCAGGAAAACCGGCCGACAAAATTTAGTAAAGTGACAGTGGCAGACTTTACGCCCAATTCACCCATAATAACGTCCAACAGCAATGCAGCGATTATTTTTGATAAAGGAGACGTGTCATTTATCGGGAATGAAAAAGGATGGTTTAGTTATGTATTTAAGCGTGATAAAAGAATAATGATCATCAATAACAAGGGATTTGACCTGGCTACTGTACAACTTTTATTATACAAAGACGATGATAATAATAAAGAAAAGATTGAAGATTTAACCGGCATAACCTATAACAATGAGAGCGGAACAATTACCGAAACGAAGTTGGATGTAAAAGATGTTTTGGAAGAAAAATATGACAAAAATCATTTCTACAAAAAATTTGCGCTGCCAGCCGTAAAAGAGGGCTCTATCATTGAATATACGTATACCGTTATATCTGATTTTGCCTTTAATCTTCCTTCATGGGAATTTCAAAATGCAAAGTGCCCGACATTGTGGAGTGAATACAACGTGGCTATTCCCGGCCTTTTAAGTTACATGTCTGTCTTTCAGGGTTTACATAAATTTGATATTAACCAAAGCGGGGGAGGCAATAAAAGTTATAGCATAAATCAGCATAATTCTACCGGTGGCGCATACAACTTTGGAAGTGATCAAAGAATGATAGTGTCTACACAAACTACATTGCACAAGTGGGTGATGAAAAACGTTCCGGCATTTTATGCTGAAAATTATATTTCATCCCCTGCTAATTTTATTGATAAAATGAGTTTTCAATTATTTAAGACTTACGATGGCGAAAACTTTCATGATGTTGCTAACAACTGGAAAAGTGTAACGGAAGAATTAATGAAGCGGGAAGATTTTGGGAAACCCCTAGACGAGGATAATTACTGGCTTGATAAAACATTGGCACCTGTAACAGGAGAGAATGATAGTCCCCTGGAAACGGCCAAAAAGATTTATTACTACCTGCAAAAAAATTATACCTGTACCGATCCTGATGATAAATATATTACGACCTCACTGAAGGATGTAATAAAGAAAAAGCGGGGTACCGTTGGTGACATAAACCTATTGCTAATTGCCATGCTTAAGTACAAAAAATTAAATGCGTTTCCGGTATTATTGAGTACCAGTGAGTTCGGTCATAATTCCCCGACGTATCCGCTGATGGAAAAACTGAACTATGTAATTGATAAGGTAAACATTGGTTCTGCCTCATATTATCTTGATGCAACAATTCCTTTCCTGCCATTCGGCACCTTGCCTTTAAATTGTTACAATGGCCATGCAAGGGTTATTTCCAATGATACTACTGCTGTTTATTTTGACCCGGGTGTTTTGAAAGAAAATCCCGTAGTAAGTGTATTTATTTTCAATGGAGATAGTAGTCAAATGGATGGCGCTTTTACCCAAAATATGGCCTTTTTTGAATCATTGAACGCCAGGACAACTATTGGCAAATCCGGTTTAACTATATATGAAAAAAATTTAAAAGCATCTTACCCGGAAGATGTTATACTTAGTAATGTTAAAGTTGATTCTTTAGAGATGCCGGAAGCACCGGTATCCGTAAAATTTGATTTTAAACTCTCCGACTTTGATAATGCTGATATTGTTTATTTTAATCCATTTATGGGAGAGAATGTAAAAGAGAACCCTTTTTATGCGGCGCAGCGGGTATATCCTGTTGAAATGCCGTATACTGAAAATAATATCTATACGTTAACTATGGAGATACCCAGGGGCTATACCGTAGATGACTTGCCAAAATCTGCCCGCGTTAAGCTCAATGATACTGAAGGCTCGTTTGAATATCTAATCAGTGCCGATGCTAACAATATACAAATGCGATGCACCCTTGAGTTGAAAAAGGTAAACTTTGAACCGGAAGATTACCAGACGCTCAGGGATTTTTACACATTTATTGTAAAAAAAGAGGCAGAGCAGATTGTGTTTAAAAAAATAAAATAAGATGAAATTTATTGTACTGCTTGGTTTTATTTTATGTTCAGGCTTGTTAAAAGCACAGGAGTACAATGCATTTTTTATACCTGATTCTTTACAAAAAGGTGCTGACATAGTAAAGCGAGACGAAGAATATATTTTAACGATTAAATCCCCGTCTAAATATACCGTTTACGAAAGGCATGCCTATACAATCTTAAATCCTGCCGCCAGTCAATACGCGGATTACGTAACCCATTATGATAAATTTTGTAGCATCAATTCCGTCTCAGGAAAATTGTTTAACAGTATGGGTAAGGAAATAAAGCATACGAAGAAAAGTGAATGGAAAGACAATAGTTCATACGACGGTTTCAGCTTATTATCGGATGCAAGGTATAAAGAAAACGGATTTTATTCAGCCGATTATCCCTATTCGGTTGAATATGAAGAAGAGGATGATTATGACGGTACGCAAGGCTTTCCAACATGGATGCCTCAAAGAGGCCCCTTTATGTCAGTTCAAAACAGTAAATTCACCATCATTGCACCCGCAGATTACATAGTAAGGTATAAGCAGGTAAACTTTACAGGAGAGCCTGCAATTACCCAAAAAGGTGGATTAAAAACCTATATATGGGAACTGAAAAATATTGCGGCAAAAAAGTATGAAATATCGGCTCAGTCATTTGCTGAAATTACTCCAACGGTATTTTTTGCCCCTTCTAAATTTGAAGTGCAGGGATACAACGGCGATATGTCAACGTGGGAAGGTTATGGAAATTTTATGTATCAATTAGTAAAAGGGAGAGATGTTTTACCTGATGACATAAAAAAGAAAGTGCATGAGCTTACTGATAATATTAAAGAAAAAAGAGATAAAATATTTGTTTTATATGATTTTCTTCAAAAAAATACCAGGTATATAAGTATTCAGCTTGGCATCGGCGGCTGGCAACCATTTGAAGCATCTTATGTAGCGGAAAAAAAATATGGCGATTGCAAGGCGCTCTCAAATTATATGATTGCATTATTAAAAGAAGCGGGTATTACCGGCAAATATGTTGAAATTTATGGAGGCAAATCTCCACCTCCTTTCATTGAAGATTTTCCTTTTTCACAATTTAATCATGTAATTACCTGTGTTCCCCTGGCAAAAGATACCGTATGGCTTGAATGTACCAGCCAAACGGCTTCCCCGGGTTATATGGGAAGTTTTACGGGTAACAGAAAAGCACTTCTTATTGATGAAACAGGGGGGCATGTAGTGCATACACCAATTTATAAAGCCGCCGATAATCTCAAAATTAGAATAGTAAAAGCAGTAGCAGATGAACAGGGCAATCTCAGTGCGGAAATTACCAATACCTACACGGGTCTTCAGCAGGATTTTCCACATGCACTTATGTTTGATGCATCCAAAGAGGATAGAGGAAAATATTTAAACCAACTGTTTAATTTACCAACGTATGAAGTAATAAAAAATGATTACAAAGAACACAAGGGTGTTATTCCTTCGGTGGATGAATACTTACAAATCCAGCTAAATAATTATGCTATAATTACGGGTAAACGTTTTTTTATTACTCCTTATCTATTTGGCGGAGCCACTGAGAAACTTATGGCTGATACTGCCAGGCAAAATGATTATATTATACGAGATGCTTACAGGGATATTGATTCAGTAGAAATCAAAATTCCTGCCGGGTATCGACCGGAAAGCGTACCGAAAGATATTTCACTGCAGACTAAATTTGGAAAATATATCTCATCAGTAAAGGTATTGGGTGATAAAATTATTTATTGCAGGTTTATGGAAGAAGATAGCGGTCGCTTTCCTGCAAAAGAATTTAATGAACTGGTTAAATTTCACGACCAGGTTTATAGATCAGACAGGAGCAAGCTTGTGTTGATTAAGACTGAATAATAAAATCTATTTTTCTCTTTTAGTGATTTTTTAGAAATTGGAAAATTATTTTTTGTTGAAAGTGTTGATAAGTTCATGTATCAAATTCTGCATCGATGATAGCTTTCAGTTCTTTGTAACTTTTACCACTACCTTTTTGTTTTAAATTGAATACAAAAAGAAAACCAGCGTATTGTCGTTCATTGTCAATGGAAAACTTTCTAATAACCCCGGGTTGATATCCGCAGATGACCGGATTGTTGCATCTTCCATTACCCATTCACCAAAACAACACCCCCAGTAAGCCAGTCATCAGCCTTATTAAAAATTATTTTGATCAGGTGCGGACTGTAATAATAACATAAAAGTGGCAATAAGACTGCATTTGCGGCAGATTTGCCATCTCATATAAGACATAATTTCTATCATTTTTGTTGGATTAATATTTGAAGCTATAATTTAAATTTAAAAAAGTATTACTATATGAATCCCAATAATCTAACTATAAAATCACAGGAGATTTTTCAGAAAGCCCAACAATTGGCGTTTAATGAAAAAAATCCGAACATAGAAGTAGAGCATTTGCTTAAAGCATTGCTCCAGGATGAGGATAGCCCCGTAGACTACCTTCTTAAAAAAAATAATGTCAATGTAAATTTTGTTGAAAGCAAAATCGACGAAAGTTTACGTAAGCTTCCAAAGATGGGAGAAGGCGAACCCGCACAGGTGATAAGCCGCGATCTTAACAATGTGATGCTGCGTGCTGGTAACACATTAAAATTGTTTAATGATGAATTTATAAGCGTTGAACATTTATTGCTTGCTATTGTGCAGGGAAATGACAATGCAGCAAAAATTTTAAAAGATGCCGGGCTTACTGAAAAGAGTTTAACCGCAGCGATTAAAGAATTGAAAAAAGGTTCAACAGTTTCTTCTCAAACTTCAGAAACACAGTTTAATGCCTTAAATAAATATGCCAAAAATCTTAATGAATTAGCAAGAAGCAATAAGCTTGATCCTGTTATCGGCCGCGATGAAGAGATAAGAAGAACGCTTCATATTTTAACACGAAGAACAAAGAATAATCCTATATTGGTGGGTGAGCCTGGCGTGGGTAAAACCGCCATTGCAGAAGGTTTGGCGCATCGTATAGTGAATGGAGACGTTCCGGAGAATTTAAAATCAAAAATAATTTTCGCACTGGATATGGGATTGCTTATTGCAGGTGCAAAATATAAAGGTGAGTTTGAAGAACGATTAAAGTCTGTCATAAAAGAAGTTGGAGAAAGTAACGGGGAGATCGTTTTATTTATTGATGAGATACATACATTAGTGGGAGCGGGAGGAGGTGAAGGCGCAATGGACGCAGCCAATATTTTGAAACCTGCCCTGGCACGCGGTGAACTCCGCGCCATAGGGGCGACTACTTTAAATGAATATCAAAAATTCTTTGAAAAAGATAAAGCGCTCGAAAGAAGATTTCAAAAAGTATTGATAGACGAACCATCTATTGAAGATGCTATTTCAATATTAAGAGGAATTAAAGATAAATACGAAACGCATCACCATGTGCGTATCAAAGATGAAGCTATTATTGCCGCAGTAGAATTGTCTCACAGGTATATTACCGATCGTTTTTTACCCGATAAGGCCATTGATCTTATTGATGAAAGTGCAGCGAAGCTGAGGCTTGAAATGAATTCCATGCCGGAAGAACTGGATAAGCTTGAAAGAGCGATAAGGCAATTAGAAATTGAAAGGGAAGCCATCAAAAGAGAAAAAGATGTTGCTAAACTAAAAGATTTAAATACAGAAATTTCCAATCTTTCCGTGGAGCGGGATACCTTTAAAGCCAAGTGGCAGCAGGAAAAGGAAATTGTTGAAAAAGTGCAAAATGCAAAAGCTGAAATTGAGCGCCTGAAAATGGAAGCTGAAAAAGCAGAGCGTGAAGGTGATTATGGAAAGGTAGCGGAAATACGGTATGGAAAGCTGCAGGACCAGGAGAAAGTGATTGCTGACTATACCGCCCAGCTTGATGAAATAAGTGAAAAAAGAATGCTGAAGGAAGAAGTTGATGCAGAAGACATTGCAGAAAGCGTGGCAAAAGCTACCGGTATTCCTGTAAACAAAATGTTGCAAAGTGAAAAGGATAAATTGCTCAACCTGGAAGATGAATTACACAAGCGCGTAATTGGACAGGATGAAGCTATAGAAGCGGTTGCTGATGCGATACGCAGGAGCAGCGCAGGATTGCATGATCCTAAAAAGCCGCTGGGCTCTTTTATTTTTCTTGGAACAACCGGGGTCGGCAAAACGGAACTGGCGAAAGCGCTTGCAGAATATCTTTTTGATGACGACAGCATGATGACCCGGATAGATATGAGTGAATACCAGGAAAAACATTCCGTAAGCCGCTTAGTGGGCGCCCCCCCGGGTTATGTGGGATATGATGAAGGAGGCCAGCTAACGGAAGCGGTTAGACGTAAGCCATATAGTGTTGTATTGCTGGATGAAATTGAAAAGGCCCACCCTGATGTATTCAATATATTATTACAGGTACTTGATGATGGAAGGCTCACAGATAACAAAGGACGGGTAGTGAATTTTAAAAATACCATCATTATAATGACGAGTAATATGGGTAGTCATATTATACAGGCAAACTTTGAGAATGTTACGGAAGAAAATAAGGAAAAGGTCGTGGAAGATACCAGGCGCGAAGTTCTTGACTTGTTAAGGCAAACCATTCGTCCTGAATTCCTGAACAGGATTGACGAGGTGATTATGTTTCAGCCCTTATTGCGCAATGAAATTAAAGATATTATCAGGATACAACTTAATGATCTTAAAAACCAATTATCAAAAAATGGTGTTGTGCTTGAATTTAGCGAGTATGCTTTAGACTATCTTGCCGAAAATGGCTTCGATCCCCAGTTTGGGGCACGGCCACTGAAGAGGTTAATACAAAAACAGATTATAAACCAGCTAAGCAAAAAATTATTAGGTGGTACAATTGATAAATCGCATCCTGTATTAGTTGACGTGTTTGACGGTGTAGTCGTTTTTAGAAATGATGTGAATACGCATGAGTCTGTTGTGGTTTAAAATTACACACAAATTAAAACCCGGCAGGCCGGGTTTTTTTATTACATATATTCCTGTTTCTTGCGCCGGTATTTACAGCTTGTACATTTTAGTTGGCTACCTCCTCCTTCGTCTCCCGATCCTTTATTTTTTCTTTCAATTTTTCTTTTTGTTCCGGAGTTAAAATCGTGTTCAATTTTTCTTTTTGTTCCATGCGCAGGTGTCTTAATTTATCCTGTTTTTGTGTATCGGTGAGACTCGTATCATTATCAATTTCTTCTTTCTTTTGTTTTGCAGATTGGCGAAAGTCCTTCAATTGTCTCCGTTGTTCCCTCGTAAGATTCAGCTCTTTACTGATTTCCTTTTTATTCTTTTTTTGGGTAACCGTTGCTGTATTTTGCGTCGGGTTGGTTTCTCTCTGCACCTGTGCCCCGGCACTTAGGTTAATTATGAAAAAAGAGATGAGACCTGCCAGGTATTTTGTCATGTTTATTTTATTTCAAGGATAGACGATATCATATCGTTTAG
>JBDTOV010000007.1:0-80721 GCA_039933035.1 Ginsengibacter sp.
GATGTTTTGTACATATTGTGGCTGCCGTATTTGGCTTGTCAATCATCCTAATGAAGTCCGCTTTTCTTTTTGAACTAATAAAATACCTCGGTGCTGCATATTTAATTTACCTCGGGGTAAAAGCCATTGTTTCGAAATCAAATTTCAATAGCGATTTTACACCAATTTAACCTGCCGATAAATGGAAATTATTAAAGCAGGGAATTATCACCAATGCATTGAATCCTAAGGTGGCCTTATTCTTTTTGTCCTTCCTTCCGCAGTTTATCCAGGCAGGTTCGCCCTTCTATAAGATGCAATTATTTGGATTAGGACTATGGTTCGATCTCCAGGGAACTTTGGTGCTGATAATCGTTGCCTGGTTAATCGGCAAGTCAGGTAATTTTATAAAAAGCAATCAACGATTGTGGCGCATACAGGGGAAAATTACCGGTATGATATTAATAGGTCTTGGTATTAAAGTAGCGCTAACAACAAAAAAATAAGTAATAGCAAAAGGCTGTTGGCGATTGCCAACAGCCTGGGAGACTACAAACTTTTCTAATCCTGGCCGGTCATTATGTTTTCAGGATTGTTTAAGGATACCTTCAAACAGGCTGCCTGCGGCACTTCTTAGCGCGGATTGTACGTGTTCATCACGCATTGTTGAGGCAACCTGGATCAAAATGCCTGCTGTAAGTACATTTCTGAAAATTCGGTCGTCCGGTCCGGGATCACCATGATGAATTAACCACCAAAGATACACGGGCCAAAATGGGCTGTTAGGATTCATTGTATTCAATTTATTTTGCCTACTCTTTTTTCCCTTTTCGGCTTACGGGATGCATACTCTTTTACGGGATTTTCTGCTTATTCCTTAATGCGTGAACCTGGCGAATGTTCCTTACCGGCAAATTACTAACCGGTAAAAATTCAGTGAAGAACTCTTGCACGGAAGTGAACAATCGGCAAATCAAACATTGTTTTTTAATGAGTCGTATTTTGCGAAAAGGAAGGAAACAACTTCTACAACTCTTTTATTGTTGCTATCAATAAATGGGAATCTTTCACCACCGATACTATTAAAACAAAACCATGAATTACCCTTTAGCCGTACGTATAGCATAAAGTGCAAATGTTTTAAATGGTTACAATTTTTTCCCCTGAAAAAATTCATTGTCATAGTAACATATACAATGGTTTTTCTGAAAGTGGAAAAATTTTAGGCGATTGAATTCCCTCCATTTTTTTGTTTCATAAATTATATTACGATTACGCCTAAACGTTATATTAACCGCATAACATTGCATGTAGTGCGAGCTAACGGGCGTTAGTAATTAATGGATAAGAATACTACACTTTGTTAAGGTTTAGTTATAGTGAAAGTGTATTGTTAAACCTGCTGAAGATAAGAATATCAAATAGCCGTAATGGTAATGCCTATTGAGTAAAAAATGGCATCTAATTGGCAGTTAATTATATAAATAAATAATCATGAAAAAAATTCTTCTTATCTCCACAATTCTCCTAACCGCATTTTGCTATAATGCAGCATCCCAGGTTAGTGTAAACATTAATATCGGCCGTCAGCCGGTATGGGGGCCCGTAGGATATGATTATGTTGATTATTATTACCTGCCCGATCTTGATGTGTATTATGACGTGCCCCGTGGTATGTTCGTATATTTCAATTTGGGCAGGTGGAACTTTGGCGCTTCCTTACCGGAAAGGTATGGTCGTTATGATCTCTATCATTCCTATAAAGTGGTAATTAATGATCGCGATCCGTGGCTGCGGAATACATATTACCGTTCTCACTATGCAGGGTACAGGGGGCGCCGCCAGGTGGTAATAAGAGATAGCCGCGATGACAGGTATTTTGCAGAAAGAGAACGATATGATCACGACAGGTATAATAACGGGAGACAAGATGACGGGCATTATGATCGTCGAGATGATGACGGGCATTATAATCGTGGAGATCATGACGGGCATTATGATCGTGGAGATGATAGAAGAGACAATGGACGTGGCAACGAAGGAAGAAATAATGGGCGTGGAAACGGAAGAAGAAATAATGACCGGGGGAATAGTGGTGGTGATCATGAAAATGGCAATCATGGCCATCATGAGAGGCATTGATTAATACGAAATATATTTTAGTGTGCCGCTCAGGTTGCCGGAGCGGCTTTTTCAGGCTTATCTTCGTGAGAGATTTAGGGTAAATTTTTTAAGTATATTTATTCGATGAAAACCATATATTTAATTTCTATCCTATTTTCTGCCCATGCAGTCTTTTCACAAACTACCATTGATAGGGATCCTGAGATTTCTACAATGATCGCTGAAATTTCGAAAGATTCTCTTCAGTCTTTTATAACCACGTTAGTTGCTTTTGGAACCCGCAATACGTTGAGTACACAAATAAATCCTGCAAGAGGAATTGGCGCGGCAAGAACCTGGGTACTCAAGAAATTTAATGAATTTGCCAAAAATGCCGGCGGCAGGTTAACTGCGTTTATCGATACCGTTACCATTCAGCCAAATGGCAGGCGTATAGACAGGCCCATACTTTTAGGAAACGTAATGGCCACCTTAAAAGGATCTGATCCCGCAGACAGCAGAATTTTTATTATTAGCGGGCATCTGGATAATATGCGCACTAATGTGATGGATAGCACCGGTGATGCGCCAGGTGCGGATGATGATGGAAGCGGAACATCGGCTGTTTTGGAATGCGCGAGGATCATGAGTAAGCATTCGTTTCCTGCAACGATCATTTTTGTAGCGGTAAGTGGTGAAGAACAGGGTTTGCTGGGATCAACCTTTATGGCGGAAAAGGCAAAGAAAGAAAAATGGAACATAGAAGCGGTATTGAATAACGACATTATAGGAAGCAATAACAGCAATGAAACCAATATTATCGACAATACCAGGGTTCGTGTGTTCAGTGAAGGCATACCGAATTATGAACCGGAGAAAAATATAAAAAGAATCATGGCCTTAGGTTTGGAAAATGATAGTAAGTCAAGACAACTGGCCCGTTATGTAAAAGAAATTGGTGAACGTTATGTCGATAACCTGGAAGTGGTAATGATTTACAGAACAGACCGTTTTTTAAGAGGAGGCGATCATTTACCCTACCTGGAAAATGGATTTGCTGCTGTAAGAATTACCGAAATGAATGAAAACTTCACACGCCAGCATCAGGATGTTCGTGTGGAAAATGGAGTTCATTACGGAGATATTCCTGAACATATAGATTATGAATATCTCGGGAAAAATACGTCAATGAATTTGGCTAATCTTGCCAATCTTGCGAAAGCTCCTCCTGTACCCGACAGCGTTAAGATTGAAATAAAAAGATTGTCCAATACAACGTCACTTTCCTGGCTTGCGCCAAAAACGGGCAACGTAAAAGGATATTATGTTTTACTAAGACAAACTACAAGCCCGGTTTGGGAAAAGAAAATTTTTACGCCGGGTAATGAAATGACCCTTCCTTATTCCAGGGACAATTATTTCTTTGCAGTACAATCTGTTAATGATTCGAGAAATGAGAGCTTGCCGGTAGTGCCGGGTGTCGGGCGATGATAAAGTAGCAATTGTAACTATTTATTATATTTTCGTTTACTCCTTATAGTTATATCATAAATTTATTGCGCTGCAGGTACTGCAGCATTCTTTTTCTTATAGTAATAATAAACAGGAATACCACTCAAAGTAAATACCAGGCCGGCGATAGACTGAACGGGTAACTGGATGCAGGTATTGATTATTAGACCAAGAGAAAATAATATTAGTATAATTGGCGACAAAGGGTAAGCGATCAATTTTGCGTTGATTTTACCCTGTCTTTTCATTTTTATTAATCCCCAGCCGAGCAATGCGAAAAAGAAAAATTCTACGAGAATTAACATGTTGGTAAGTATATCGAACGTACCGGAAATGACCATTACACAACTCCATATACCCGAATATATTAAAGCGATATAAGGTGTCCGGTAACGGGGATGAACAAACGTAGCTTTTTTAGGAAAGAATTTTTCCTGTGCCATCCTGTAATACAATCTCGGGTAAGCAATGACAGTGGCATTCAGCGTCCCAAATGTACTGACAGCGATAAGTATGGAAATAAAAGTGGCACCCGTATTGCCGGAAAGTACTTTTGCAACCTCAACCCCGGCAATATCATTTTCATTAATTTTTGACAAGGAGGAGACGGGCATCACATTCATAAAAGCGTCATTCAACAGAAGGTATAAAACCATAGAAATACCTATGCCGGTTATAATAGACAAAGGAATGTTCTTTTGCGGGTTTTTAATTTCCCCGGATAGAAAGCCAATGCAATACCAGCCGTCATACGCCCAAAATGCACTGAGCATCGCAACTATAATGGCGCTAAAAATAGATGTGTTTGTATGAGTCACCTCGTGAATTATATTTTCATGGCGCGGCAAACCATGGAAGGATAATCCCATTATTATAAGTATGAGAATTCCGATAATTTTTGCGGCAGTAACCACATTATTCAGGTAACCTCCTTTTTTTGCTCCCAGTATATTAATCCACGTCAGCAGTATAATAGCGGCAATGGCCAGTATTTTTATTCCTGAACTCTCAAACGGAAACAGGAAATGACCTATGGAAATATCTTGCCATTGATGAAGTGGATCATGCAATGGAACAACAGAATTAACTGATTGGGAGAAAATATAAGCAATCGCGGCGTTTCCGCCACTCCCAATAACAAGAAAGGAGGCCCAACCATATAAGAATGAAAATAAATTTCCAAAACTTAACCGGAGGTATTCATAAATGCCGCCCGATTCGGTGGTCATCGTTGCCATGCCCGCCATAGTAAATGCGCCAAAGATGGAAATAATGCCTGCTAATGCCCATGCCAGCAGGATATATTCTTTATTCATGAGCACCATAGACATGGGTGCTATTTTTTTAAATACACCTGAGCCAATAATCGTGCTGGCGACAATTAGTATGCCCGTCGTTAAACCAAGCACTCTTCGAAGCGGAATTTTTGACTGATCCGTAAAAGCTCCTTTTTCATCGTCCATACATTACATTGAAATTACGTGTTGGTTTGTGTTGAATGCCTGTATTTAAAGAAATAGTAAAAGGGCACGCCGCTTAACAATAAAGCAATGCCGGTTACAGTTTGTGTTGAATTGTTGATGAGTGTGTTGATCAGAAATACAAGCGTTAGTAAAATAAAAAGTAACGGAGCCGCAGGATACCCGGGGATTTTTTCTGTAATTACATTTTTTCTTTTCATCTTAATAAGGCCAATTGCCTCGAGCATGTAAAAGGCAAAAGCATTAAAGACTACCATGTTGGTCAGTACGTCAAAAGTACCGGAAATTACCAGGATACAACTCCATAACATCGAATACAATAAAGAATAGTAGGGGGTTTGGTAAACAGGATGCACTCTTGCAGCATTTTTAAAAAATACCTGCTCCTGCGCCATCCTGTAATACAATCTTGAATAAACAAGGATAAGAATATTGAGGGTGCCAAAAGTACTGATCATGATAAGCAAAGAAATAAATATGCTACCCTTGTTGCCAAGGATGATTGTCGCAATTTCTGTGGCAGCAATTTTATTGTCACCCAAAGATGCTAACTGGTGTAACGGGATGAGCTTCATAAATGAATAATTAACGAGTACGTATAAAACCATTACCATACTTACCCCTGCTATGATGGCTATGGGCAGATTTCGTTTTGGATTTCTAATTTCACCCGTAACCGCGGCGACATTGGTAAAACCGTCATAAGCCCAGAAAGCGCTGAGCATGGCGCCGAAAAACACACTTATAAAAGAAAACCCGGAAATATTTTGGACAGGCGAACCAGCTACATCTTGTTGCATAGAAGGATTGGCAAGGATAAAGCCGCCTAAAATCAAAAATAGTATACCCAGCATCTTAGCAGTCGTAATTATATTATTCAGTATTGAGCTTTTCCTGACACCGCGGTAGTTGAACCAGGTTAATAATACAATATTGATTACAGTAAAAATTTTTATTCCTGAATCGGCAAAAGGACTAACGAAATGTGCGATAGAAAAACCGCTCAATTGATGAAACGGATCGGGAATAGTAATAAGCGAATTTACAGATTGGGCAAAAATAAAGCCGACCGCTGCGATAGATCCGCTGCCAATTATAATAAAAATTCCCCAACCAAACAGGAAGGCGACAAAGTTGCCATAGCAAATCCGGATGTATTCGTAACCTCCCCCGGAAGCGGTCGTTAGTTTCGCCAGTCCTGCAACAGAGAAGGCGCCTAAGATAGTTATGAAACCAGCGACGATCCAGGCTAATAAAATATACCGCTCATTAAGGCCCGTGGCGGCCATGGGCACAATTTTTTTAAAGACACCGGTTCCAATCATATTTCCCGCTACCAGTAAAGTAGCCGTGAAAACACCCAGCACACGCCTGAGTGGAATTTGGGTCTCGTCTTTAATGGAAGTGTTCTCCTGCATAATGCTTCGAACGAAGATAAAATATGCGTTTAGCCAGTACCCGGTACTTCAATAGCGGTTTTTTATACAATCATTTATTTAAAGTCAAGTTCCTGTGTTAAACGGCCTCCAAGTAAATCCCTAAGATCATTTCTTGAAACAGCGCCTGCATGTTGTGTTTCTTCGTTGCCAAAAATCTTACCGGATATCGCCTCCATTTTTTCGGTCATTCCATCAAGTGCCGCATAATTTTTTAATTCATACATAAGCATTAGGTTCCAATCACTGGATGATGCATTGGGTGCCTGGAAGACTTTAAAATCAAGAATTAATCCGGCGTCTTTTGCAGCACGCATTTGTTTTACCCATCCTTCACCCAGGTTTTTTAGGTAGAGCTGCGTCATTCCTGGTTTTGTATTTACAAATTGTACTTGCCATATAGGACCCTCAGTGTAAGGCTTGTCAGATTGGGCTGAAACCTGCAAACCTGCGGTCATACAAAGTATCAAAGCAATTGAGTAATGGAAGAGAATTTTTTTCATGTTTTTTAATTTAAATGGTTACTGGTTATGTAAAATCTTGCCTACATATAATACTGAAGCGTATTTTATGTCAAAAAAATGGTCTGTTTAATTATAATCAGAATTAATTGAGGGCTCCGAACCGGGCAAATTCTGTTAATCCGAATTTTTTATAGGAAGGAATTGATCAAAGCAAGAACTAAAAGTAAGTAATTTTAAACAATATGTATTTTTTATTCATCTTTCGGCAAAGGCAAGTCTCTCTTTAGTAATGTATCCATGTTGGCCATTTGCCAGGCATTTAAAAAAATAAAACGAAGTCGTTTTTCCATCAAATCAAAATTGATTTTGTCAACAGTATCGGTGGGCTTATGGTAATCTTTGTGTATGCCATCGAAAAAGAAAATGATGGGTACACCCTTTTTGGCAAAATTATAATGATCACTCCGGTAGTAAATCCTTTCGGGATCACCGGGGGCATTGAATTTATCATCCAATTCAAGATGCGTATATTTTTTATTTATTGAAGTACTGATGGGTTTTAAATCCGTACTCAATTTATTATCACCAATTACATACACATAATTCATACTATCCCCATAATTTCTTCCCGGATCTATACGGCCTACCATATCAGTATTGAGGTCGACGCTCGTACTATCCAAAGGAAAAACAGGATGGTCGGAATAATACTCCGATCCCCACAAGCCTTCTTCTTCACCACTAACCGTCATGAATACAATGGTTCTTCTTGGGCCAAATCCGCCCGCTTTTGCTTTGGCGAAGGCCGCGGCCATTTCTATTACGCCGGAAGTGCCACTGCCGTCATCATCGGCTCCATAATAAATATCATTTCCCTTTTTCCCTAAATGATCGTAATGAGCCGTAAGAAAAACATACTCGTTTTTTTTATCAGTTCCTTCTATAAATCCAATAACATTACTGGCCTCAGAAAGCAACCTTTTTTTCTGATAGGATAATTTGGACTTAACCTTATCGTCTATTTTAAAATCTTTTAAAGAGGCACCTTCTTTTGCCATAGCAATGATTTCCATGGCTTGTTTTGCACTAATAATATTTTTAAGTATGCCGTATTTGATGGTAACTACCGGTACCTTTTGATCGTTTGCATTTTTTTTACGCGGAAAATAGATACTTGATTTGGTTGCGCTGTCCGCCGCCGATGGCGATAAGTTTTCCAGGGATGGATTCATTATAAATAAAGCCACGGCTCCTTTTTGTTTTGCCAATATTGCTTTTCGTATTATATTGTATTCCCATGTAGAATGTTTGGAAGTGCCACTTACTATGTACGTGCTGTCTGTTTTTGGCTCTCCCGTGAAAATCAATACGACTTTACCGCTCACGTCCTTTCCTGCATAGTCGTCATAACTTTTATCGGCAATACCATAGCCCGCAAATATTATATTTTTAGCTTTGAAATCATTGTCATCATCGGAGCCAGGCGTAACAAGATAGTCGGTGCCAAATTTATAATTCTTCCTGCCAATCTTGAGTGTTTTAGGAATTAAAGTGTCCTTGTATAAAGGATACATCTGTTGATAATCTTTCAATGCTGCCGGTGATTGGAGCCCTATTTCTTTAAACTGGCTTTCAATATAAGCGGCGGCTTTTCTTTGGCCTTCAGTGCCGGTTTCCCTTCCTTCCATAGCCGCAGAGGCTATCATGCTTAATTGCTTTTTTAATCCCGCCTGTGTAATTGTTTCAGCGTATTGTAATGCAGCATCCCCTTGTGAAAAAGAAGGACTGGCAAAACAAAGTAAAAGAATAAGAAACCAGGGATTATTTTTCATTAAGGAAATCTTGCAAAAGATTACAAACAATAAAGCCGGAAACTGGGAATACGTCGTAGTCTATACAGGCTGATTCGTGGAACAGGCCATTTTATCCACGCGGATTTTGTGACGGCCCCCCTCAAAATCGGTATGCATAAATATTTCTATCATTTTTTCAACAAGACCCTCTCTTACAAACCGGGCAGGAATACAAATAATGTTAGCGTTGTTATGCTTACGGGCTAATTCAGCGAGTTCTTCCTCCCAGCAAACTGCTGCCCTTATCTGCTGGTGTTTATTGGCAGTAATGGCCACACCGTTCGCACTTCCGCAAACTAATATTCCAAACGAAGCTTGTTTATTTTCAACAGCAGTTGCGACCGGGTGCGCAAAATCGGGATAGTCAACAGCCGTTGGCGAGAAGGTCCCAAAATCTTTCCACAATACGCTTTTTCCGTCGAGGAAGGAAATGATGGCTTCCTTGTAGTCGAAGCCTGCATGATCGCTGCCAATGGCAACAGGCAATGCTAAATTGAAAGTACATGACATATCTTGAGGTTTTACAGAATAAAGGTAAATAAATACTCCCGTAAGAGAATTACTTCCTCACAGGCACTTTAAGGTTGTATAGCAATAAACATTCCTTTCATTAAAATGACCAGGTTATTCCATCGCGTCAAATACAAGCCCCGCAATTATTGCATAGTCCGGGTTACGAAAAATATCAACAGTAATATCTTTTGGCTCTCATTCCGTAACAGGAAGGTAAACGCCATGCTTCGGTTCAATTCTAATGGCCGTGCTCCAAAGTACTACCACGTGCAACGATGTAGCAACAAAAACTGGTAGACCTGCTAATGAAAATAATTCCCGCGCACTAACCCATGACGTTATATGGCTTTACTGTTAGATACATAGAAAGCTATTATCATTTTTACGAAGTGCGCCAGGTTTTGCCGCAATAATTATAGATTTACAAAGAATAAACATTAGCCTTAAGATTATCTACTTTTTAAAAAATTTCAAATTGAAAAAAACATTTGCATTCCTTCTCTTTTTTTTTATTATTTTTTCAGTCAAAGCCCAGGTAAGTATTGAGGATTTATTGTCTGTGCCGTTTCCAACTTACCTTACAAGTTCTGCAGATGGAAAACATCTTGCATGGATATTCAATGATAAAGGCATCCATAATATTTTCATAGCCGAAGCGCCGGATTTTACAACAAGAAAACTTACCGGTCACACTTTCGATGATGGTTTAGATATGAATGATGTAGTTTTTACGCCTGGCGGAAACAGGATTGTATTTACCGATGGTAACAATAACAATTCAGGAGGGGAAGCTGCCAACCCGGCACATCTGCAAACTGAAACGAATGAAAAAGTACGGATGGTAAATACCGACGGAAGTGGTTTGCGAACTATTGGTGATGGACACAGTCCATCTGTTTCACCCGATAATAAAATCATTACGTATATTTCAAAAGGGGCTGTATGGTATGCGCCCGTTGATAGTGAAAAAGTTACCAAAAAATTATTTATTGCGAGAGGAAACGCCAGGAGCATTCGTTGGTCACCTGGTGGGAAAATGCTTGCCTTTATCAGCAGTCGCGGTGATCATGCACTTCTTGGCATTTATGATTTTGATAAAAATTCAGTTACCTATCCTGATCCATCGGTTGATGTAGATGCAGAACCTGTATGGTCTCCGGATGGGAAATGGATCGCCTATGCCAGGATGCCATCGCATAAAAATGAATTTTCTTTTACCGAGATGCGTGAAAGCAGCCCGTGGTCTATACGATTGTTAAACATAACAAATGGCAAAGCGGTCGAACTATGGAAAGCATCGCCGGGAAAGGGAAGTGTATTATTTGAAGACCTGCCAAGAACCACCAATTTACTCATCTGGGCGGCCAATGATCAATTGGTATTTCCCTGGGAAAAAGATGGATGGTTGCATTTGTATGCCATACCGGTTTTTAAAAAAGAAGCGCCGCATTTGCTTACTCCCGGGGCAGGCATCATAGAAAATGTAGTCGAGACCAGCGATAAAACATCCCTGGTTTATACCAGTAATATTGGTGATAGCCATCGCCGGCACATATGGCGCGTAAATATTTCGCAAGGCAAACCCGTTCAACTATCTACAGGAAATGGAATTGAGTGGTCACCCGCAATTTTACAAAACGATATAGCAGTGTTACGTTCCACTGCTACCTTCCCGGCATGGCCATCCATCTTACAAAACGATGGGTCTTCCAATCAAATAGCGAAGAATTTTTTACCCGTAAATTTTCCTGAAAATTCATTGGTAACTCCACAGGATGTTTCATTTAAAGCTAAGGATGGCCTGGAAATACATGGCCAGCTTTTTTTGCCGCCGGGTTATGATGCCGGAAAAAAATATCCTGCATTGCTGTTCTTTCATGGAGGCTCACGCAGGCAAATGTTGCTGGGTTTTCATTACATGGATTACTATTCCAATGATTACGCAATGAATCAATATAATGCTATCAACGGCTATATTGTACTATCCGTTAACTATAGAAGTGGTATTGGTTATGGTTTAAATTTCCGGGAAGCATTGCATTATGGCGCCAACGGCGCGAGCGAATACAATGATGTGATCGGGGCCGGAATGTATATGAAAAACAGGAAGGATGTAGATCCCAAACGAATAGGAATCTGGGGTGGCTCTTATGGAGGCTATCTTACTGCAATGGGACTGGCACGAAATTCTGATGTATTTGCCGCGGGGGTGGATATACATGGGGTGCACGATTGGAATGAAGAAACGAAAAACTGGACACCGGGTTATGACCCCGCGCAGCATAAAGATTTTGCAAAGATTGCTTTCGAATCTTCACCGGTACATTTTGTGAATGGCTGGCGCTCACCTGTTCTGTTTATTCATGGTGATGATGACCGCAATGTGCCGTTTTCTGAAACTGTGAACATAATTGAAATGTTGAGAAAGAGAAATATATATTTTGAGCAATTAATTTTTCCTGATGAAATACATTCTTTTTTATTGCATAGCAATTGGTTACAATCTTATCATGCCGGAGAAGAATTTTTCAAACGAATGTTAAAGGATACGCATCAGTGATTAATAATACTACCGTTAAAAAATATGCTATGATAAAAATATTAGTGAACTTTCTTTACTGCTTTTCTTTTTTTTTCCTAAGCTGTAAAAGCGGGGGGAGTAAAAATCATAGACCGGTAATAATTAACCTTCCTCAAAAAAGTAGAACAGATACTCCATTAAAAAATAATGAAAATACGTATCGCTATAATTTAAAAAATCCCAATCATACCTGGCGACTTCCGGAGCAATTGGCGGAAGTGTCAGGAAACACCTGGATTGATACCAATCACCTGATGTTAATTGAAGACATTCATGCTGATTTATATTATATAAAAATTGATGAGGCAACTGCTACACTGGAAAGAACCATTCCATTTGCTGATAATGACAAGGATAAATTTGACATAGAAGATGTAACGTATGTAAACCATATTGTTTACGCCTTGTGGAGCCATGGGGACCTTTTTAAAATAACTAACTGGCAAACAAACCCCGGAATAGAGAAAATTAAAACAGGGTTACATAAAGAAAATAATACCGAAGGTTTGTGCTATGATCCGGTAAGCGGGCAATTGTTGGTAGCATGCAAAGGGGAATCAAATCTGAACGATGAAAAAAAATCTACCAGGGCAGTATACCAATTTGATATGGCTCAAAATAAATTAAAAGATCAGCCCTTTTTATTAATTCATAAAAAAGACTTTGAAAAATTAGCAGATGAGAAATTAGAATTTAATCCTTCTGCGATAGCGGTTCATCCCATTACACACGATATATACCTGCTATCAACCCGGGATAATAAATGCATGGCAGTTTACTCTCGTGATGGAATGCTTAAAGCTTTTCAATACATAGATCCGGAACTGATGCCACAACCCGAAGGCATTTGTTTTTCGCCGGATGGAAAATTGTACATCAGCTCTGAAGGAAAAAAAGGTGAACCTGGAAATTTATTTGAGTTCAATCCTTCAAAATAAACTTTATCTTTTGTATTAATGTCCTGTTAGGAATGGTCACCGGTTTTTTGCGGTAACATCCGGATACTATCGCATCTTTCCTGTAATCGCCTATTTGCCTAATTATAAAAAATGTTTTTCGAAAAAATAAAAATTAGGAATTATAAAAACATTTCCTAATTTTAAGTTAAGATTATCCCCAACCCTGTCGAACGATTGCGAACTAAAATAATAACTGTTTCAAATTATTGCCAAAAAAATGCTGCACCTTATCGAGCTTGAAGTAAATGCCACAAACATGCTTGCAACCTCACTATCAAACAAACGTTTCAGATAAATTTTAAAACATATTATTTAATACTGTAAATTTTATTGCCTTCTTTTTAAATGTTATTTTAACAATTATTAATTCAAAAACCAACAATTACTTAACCAACAAAATGTACTGTATGATGAAAAAACCAACCAATGCTTATTGCCCGGGTAGCTCTCTTCCATCAAAATGGACCTTTGGGTATTTTTTCAAAAAACTTATTTTTATCAATCTTATTATCCTTACCGGTTTTGGCGTTAATGCACAAAATAAGATTCATGTGACTGGCATCATCAAGGACGACAAAGGCAGTCCTGCCGCCAGTGTAAGTGTTACCATAAGAGGCACAAAAACAGGTGTGACCACCAACGATGACGGCGCTTTTTCTGTTGACGTGCCCAATCAGAAAGCGGTACTGCACATATCGTCATTGGGTTTCCTGCCACAGGATATAGTGGTAGGTGACAAAACCAATATTTCTGTTGATCTTGTGGCTTCAACAAACCAGCTTAACGAAGTAGTAGTGGTAGGGTATGGTACACAGAAAAAGGTAACGCTTACCGGCGCAGTGGCGCAAATAAAAGGGGATGACCTTAAAAAATCGCCTGCTGTTAATTTATCCAACTCACTGGCCGGTCGCTTACCCGGTGTTGTGGCAACAAACAGCAGTGGTGAGCCAGGGTATGACGGTTCTGCTATACACATCCGTGGAGTCAATTCTTTAGGAAGCAACGATGCCCTGATAGTTATTGACGGTGTGCCCGCCCGTGCCGGCGGTTTGGACCGCTTAAATCCTGCTGATATAGAAAGCATGTCTGTATTGAAAGATGCATCAGGTGCTATTTACGGTGCACGTGCTGCAAACGGAGTAATACTCATAACTACCAAACATGGGAAGTCAGGAAAGCCTGAATTATCCTACAGTTATAACAAGGGTTGGGGACAGGCTTCCGTTATTCCTAAAGTACTGAATGCTGTTGATTATTCTACTATGGCAAATGAAATAGAAATATATAAGTTAGACCCTTCCAAATGGGCAGATGCCTCAGCGGCCTTTAAATCAACCGGAAAATATACGGATCCTGTAAGCGGGAATGTTTCCACGGCCCCTTTTCAGCCTGCGGATATTCAAATATACAAAGACGGTTCGGATCCCTGGGGGCACCCAAATACGGATTGGTTTAAAGCAACCTTGAAAGATTGGTCGCCACAGTCACGCCAAAACCTCCAGTTGTCGGGTGGATCGGAAAACGTAAAGTACCTGGCTTCTTTAGGATATGAAAACCAGGATGGGTACTACAAGAATTCAGCTACCGGGTACAAACAATACGATTTTCGTATTAATCTTGACGCAAAGGTCAATAAATATATAAACGCCTCTCTCGGTGTAAGCGGGCGACAGGAGAACCGGTTTTTCCCAACAAAATCTGCTGGTTCGATTTTTCGAATGATGATGCGTGGTTATCCTTACAAGCCGGCTTACTGGCCTAACGGTTTACCAGGGCCTGATATTGAAAACGGCGAACAACCTGTAGTAATCACTACCAACCAAACTGGTTATGACAGGGACACGCGCTATTATTTACAAACAAACGGTAAAATTGACATTACAATACCATGGGTGGATGGACTGAAATTTACAGGGAATGTTGCATTGGATAAGTATATCCAGCAAGGCAAAACCTGGAACAAACCCTGGTACATATATAGTTGGGATTATAAGACATACCAAGCCGATGGCGTAACACCGGTTTTAACAAAGGTGCAAAAAGGGCCAACTACACAACCAACACTTAACGAATACACAACCGATCAGTTAAATTCATTACTAGAAGGAATATTATCCTACGATCATAAATTTGGCGACCACCATGTATCCTTCCTGGCGGGTGTAACTAAAGAAACGTCTAATGCCAATTACTTTAATGCATTCCGTCAATATTACCCGTCCGTGGTAATTGATCAACTCAATGCCGGTGGTGCTGTAGACCAGAAATCCGGTGGCAGCGCATGGGAACGTGCAAGGTTAAATTATTTCGGTCGTGTGGGATATAATTATAAGGAAAAATACATTGCTGAATTTTTATGGAGGTATGACGGGTCTTATAATTTTCCTGTAGCTCAGCGTTTTGGATTTTTCCCTGGTGTAACTGCCGGATGGAGAATTTCGGAAGAGAATTTTTTCAAGGAAAATGTCCGGTTTGTAAATTCTTTAAAACTTCGTGGTTCATGGGGTAAATTGGGAAATGATGCAGTATATTCAAGAGGAGCACTGGTAGAATATAGTTATTTGCCAACTTATGCCAGTACCGGATCAGGATACGTGATCAATAACCAGGTAGCCGCAGCGTATCATGAAAATGGTATTCCTAACCCTAATATTACATGGGAAATTGCCAATAACTACGACATTGGTTTGGATGCTAGCTTTTTGGATAGCAGGCTAACTCTTACATTGGATTATTTCCAGAATCATCGTTCGGGCATTTTATGGTTCAGGAACGCCTCTATACCGCAGAGTGCGGGTTTAACGTTGCCGGCAGAAAATATAGGCAAAGTTGCTAATAAAGGTTATGAGTTTGCAGCAGGGTTCAATGATCATTTCGGCGATTTACATTTTAATATCAGTATAAATGGTGGTTACGCAAAAAACAAAATCGTTTTCTGGGATGAGACACCGGGCAGGCCTTCTTATCAACTGTCTACCGGGCACCCTATTCCCGATGACATAAACAATCCTGATAACATGCTGCTGTACCAATATGATGGCATTTTCAAAGATCAAAAAGATGTAGATGCCAATACGCTTGACTACACAGGAGTTGGCGGAGCTGGAAAACTTTTTCCGGGTAGTATGAAATTTAAAGACGTTAATAACGATGGTAAAATAGATGCGAATGACAGGGTAAGGTCGGATAAAACTGTCACGCCTACCTTCCAGGGAGGTTTGAATATTGGATTGCAATATAAGTCCTTTGATTTATCGGTATTGTTCCAAAATTCCAGTGGTGGCCAACTATTCTTGCAAACAGAATCAGGTACTATCGGTAATTATCTGCAATACTCTTACGATCATCGCTGGACGATTGACAATCCCAGTTCAGTTGACCCCCGCACGGTGGACAGAAACAACCAGTATTTCTCTAATCGTAATAGCTATTATATGATGAGTACGGATTATATCAGGTTAAAGAATTTAGAGCTAGGGTTTACGCTTCCGGACAATTTAGGTAGAAAGGCAGGCATTAAAGGGTTGAGGATTTATGTTAATGGACTTAATCTTAAAACATGGGCTAAGCAGGATATTTTTGATCCCGAGTCTCTCAATAGCAGCTTGCAATATTATCCCCAGGCAAGGGTAATTAATGTAGGGGCAACTCTTACTCTTTAAATCTATAAAAATTTTCAAAAATGAAACGAATACTTAATATTATATTACCAATAATTACAATAAGCACTTTGCTTTCCGCGTGCAACAAAGATTTTTTAAATACGCAGCCGCTGGATAAGCCACCTGCGTCTGTCGTATGGGCCGATCCGTCACTGGCTGAGGCTTTTGTTACTGATATATATAATGTATATCATGATGGTATTTTGAACCAGGAGAGCATGGATTGCATAAGTGATAATGCATTGTACAATTTCGGCAGGGCAGATATAATGGAAGGTAATGTAAGCCCTGGCGCTACTGGCTGGGTAAACAATACTTACGAATGGGGCGAAATGTATCTCCGTATCAGGGCTACCAATCTTGCTCTGGAAAATCTTGCTACGGCTTCCTTTGATCCTACTATGATTGACCGCTTAAAAGGTGAAACGTATTTTTTACGTGCACATTGCTATAATCAATTGTTGAGATATTATGGTGGAGTTCCTCTCATTAAGGCTACGTATGAATTACATAGTGCTGATTTTACCTTTGCAAGAAATACTTACGAAGAATGCGTGAATTCTATTGTTAGTGATTTGGATTCTGCCGCGTTGTTGCTTGATGGTAAAAAACTTGGGTTAGGCCGTGCAACTAAAGATGCGGCGATGGCGCTCAAATCCCGTGTATTACTGTATGCAGCAAGCGATTTGCACGATATTCCAACGGCGAAGGCAAAATCAACCCTCATTGCCGGGTATGCAAATCCTGAGTTGCTGGGCTACGTAAGCGGTGATCGTGTTACCCGTTGGCAAAAAGCACGGGATGCAGCTAAAGCCGTGATAGATTTAGGAAAGTATGGCTATAAACTTGATTTGACCGCTCCTTCGTCAAAAGAGCAGGCTATTATTGATTATACAAATGTGGCGTTATCAAGAAATGGTGGTGAAAAGGAAATTATCCTGGCAAAATACTACGTCAACGCATCTACAGATGATTGGGGAGCATGGTATCCAAGAAATAATACTACCAATGGTTACCATGGATGGACATCAAGCGAGCCAACGCAGAACCTGGTAGATAATTATGAAATGATGGATGGTACCAAATTCGACTGGAATAAACCTGCCGAAGCCGCCGCTCCTTATGAAGACCGGGAGCCACGGTTTTATGCTTCTATTTTGTATGATGGGGCCAAATGGAAACCCCGCACGACTGATGGAGCCGGTACGGACCCTTATGGTGAAATACAATTTGGTACTTATGAAACAGGAACCGCCGGATCAGCAGCTACCTATTTTGGTTTGGACACCCGTAACAGCTCGATCGAAAACTGGAATGGCACCCGTACCGGTTATTCAATAAGAAAATTTTCAAATGATGATTTAGGGATTGTTGATATGAATCAAAAACAGCAAATAGCGTCTATTCAAATCAGGTACACCGAAGTACTGTTTAATTTTATTGAGTCTCTGCTTAACCTCGGTGACGAAACAACCGCCAAACTATGGCTGAATAAGATCCGGTTCAGAGCCGGCTTACCTGCCATTACAGAAAGCGGCGCAGCCCTGGTGGCGAGGTACCAGAATGAACGTAATATCGAAATGCTATTTGAGGAGCAACGTTTTTACGATGCACGAAGATGGATGATAGCCCCCCAAACGCTTGGACAAAAAGTGAGGATAATGGTTATTACGGGAAAACTTAAACCGGGTAAAACTGTTGCTACATATAGATATGACAAGAATAATTATAATTATACCTATAGGGTTCAAAATATAGAATCCGGGGTCGAAAACCGGGCATGGGATGATAAATTGTATTTCCCGCCGATTAAACTTGATGAAATGCAAAAGAATAATAAACTTATTCAAAACCCAGGTTATCAATAAAATTACCTGACTTTCTTTATCTGCGCCGGTTATTTTACCGGCGTAGTTTTTTTGAGTAGGTTTGATTTTAGAGAAAACAATTCCCGCAAATACCAAAGTTTGCAAAGGTTCAGTAGAGCGCCCCTTAGTAATTAATTAATTTGCAAATATCCTATACGAATAATTGATGATCAACACATATTTATCTTTCTTATCGGCTTTTCTTTACGTTTAGTAAATAAGATTATTTTTGAATATCTACGCAGGTGTTTAAAAGTGTAAACTAATTTCAATTGAATTCAAATATTTTTTGGAGTTTTATTATAACGTTATGCTTCCTGGTAATTGCCTGCAATAACAATGAAGTCAAAAAGCCGGAAGAATCAAAAGACAATAGCCCGCATTTATTTACTTTACTACCTTCCGACAGCACACATATAGATTTTATTAATTCAATTGTAGAGGGTCCCAACACCAACGTTTTACTGTATGAATATTTTTACAATGGCGGCGGTGTGGCCATAGGTGACTTAAACAATGATGGCTTGCAGGATATTTGTTTTACAAGCAATCTTGTTGACAATAAAATATACCTTAATAAAGGTGGCATGAAGTTCCAGGATATTACCGCAGCAGCTAATGTGCAGGTAAGGCCCGGCCCCTGGAAAACAGGAGTAGCTATAGCAGATGTTAATGGCGATGGAAAGCTGGATATCTATATCTGTTATTCGGGAAAGCTTCCTGCCGCAAAAAGGAGGAACCAGTTGTTTATAAATGACGGTAATGACAGTAGCGGCATTCCTCATTTCAGCGAGCAGGCTGAACAATATGGCCTGGCAGATTCATCTTACTCCACCCAGGCTTATTTTTTTGATTATGACCGTGATGGAGATTTGGACTTGCTATTATTAAATCATAATCCAAATTCATTGCCTATTCTTGACGACTCCGTTACTGCCAGGATTCTCAGGCACCCTGATCCTGAAACGGGAATAAGATTATTTCGAAATGACAAAAACCATTTTACCGATATTACAGAAAAAGCCGGCTTAAGCAGTTCTGCCCTCACTTACGGACTTGGAGCGGGAATAGCCGACCTCAATGGCGATGGCTGGCAGGATGTGTATATTTCCAACGATTACCTGGTTCCTGATTATTTATATATCAATAATCACAATGGAACTTTTTCCAACGTATTACAAAAAAGCGTTGGCCATACCAGTGAATTTTCGATGGGGAATGATGTGGCCGATATTAATAACGACGGGCTGCCAGATGTGTTTACTTTAGATATGTTGCCGGAAGATAATCACAGGCAAAAATTATTGGTATCACCCGACAATTATGAAAAATTTGATTTAGCGCTTCAATCAGGCTATTATTATCAATATATGCGCAATATGCTTCAATTGAATAATGGTGACGGCACTTTTAGCGAAATTGGGCAATTAGCAGGCATATCCAATACTGACTGGAGTTGGTCTCCTTTGTTTGCCGACTATGATAACGATGGCTGGAAGGATCTTTTTGTAACAAATGGTTACCTGCGCGACTTTACCAATATGGATTTTATTAAATATATGAATGATTTCGTAAAGAGCCGGCAGCGATTGGAAAAGAGCGATGTGTTGCAAATGATAGACAGCATGCCGGCTTCCAACGTTATCAATTACTTATTTAAAAATAATGGCAATCTTACTTTTACGGATGTGGGCAGAAAATGGGGAATTAATATTCCTTCCAACAGCAATGGAGCAGCTTATGCGGATTTAGACAATGATGGTGATCTTGATCTGGTAACTAACAACATTAACCAGCCGGCATTTATTTATGAGAATGAAACAAACAAGCAATCAAATGGGAATTATTTAGAAGTAAATTTAAAAGGAACTACCGGTAATACCCAGGGCATCGGGGCTAAAGTAAGTATTTATTCAAAGGGAAGGCAACAGTATTTGGAACAAATGCCTTCACGAGGATTTCAATCAAGCGTGTCGCCGGTATTGCATTTTGGATTAGGATCCGATAATGAAGTTGATTCCCTTTGGGTCTTTTGGATAGGCGGAAAGCGGCAAATCATTACCCATGTAAAAGCAAATCAATTTATCACGTTGGATGAAAAAAATGCCGCCTCCCCGCATAAAGTTCCTAAAACAATTACACCTTTATTTCACGAAGTGAAATCGCCCATAAATTTTTCAGATCGGTCTAATACTATTAATGATTTCTTACGCCAATCATTATTGGTAAACCCAATGTCGTTTTTTGGCCCTTGCCTGGTACAGGCTGATGTAAATGGCGATGGACTTGAAGATGTGTTTGCAGGAGGAGGAAACGGGCAACCGGGCTTCTTGTATCTTCAGCAGAAAAACGGTCAATTTATTAAAAACGCCGGTACTGCATTCGACGTAGATAAAATGAGTGAAGATGTGGACGCTGTTTTTTTTGATGCCAATGGCGATGGCTTTATAGATTTATATGTTTGCAGCGGTGGCGATGATGATTATACCGTTGATGACCCTTTGCTGCAGGATAGGCTTTATATCAACGATGGCAAAGGTAATTTTACCAAAAGTACAGATGCACTGCCCGCTATGCGTACAAGCACCGGTTGCGCAAGAGTAGCAGATGCTAACGGTGACGGCTATCCTGATATATTTATAGGAGGCAGGGTTATTCCCGGCCGCTATCCTGAGATTCCTGAAAGCTACTTACTCATCAACGATGGCAAAGGCCATTTTAAAAACAACATCGCCTTATTGGCTCCGGAGTTACAAAAAATTGGAATGGTGACAGATGCTGCCTGGATAGATTTGAATAACGATGGTAAAAAAGATTTGATAGTGGTGGGGGAATGGATGCCGGTAAGCGTTTTTATCAATACTAACGGCCGTCTTGAAAACAGAACAAAAGATTTCTTCCATAAGGAATATAGCGGCTGGTGGAATAAATTATTGGTGAAGGATTTAAACAATGATGGCAAACCCGATCTTGTTATTGGTAATTTGGGGTTGAATTCGCAATGCAGGGTAAGTGATAAAGAACCCGCTGATTTATATTACAAGGACTTTGATAATAACGGAACCATAGATCCCATTCTTTGCTTTTATATTCAGCATAAAAGCTATCCTTATGTAACCAGGGATGAAATGATTAACCAGCTTCCCATGACGCACAGCCGGTTCCCCACTTTTAAAAGCTATGCAGACGCAACGTTAAAAGATATTTTTACGGAAGACGAATTAAAGGATGCAAAGCATCTTCAGGCTAACGATCTCAGTACCTCCTTTTTCGAATTTGGTGCAGACGGCAAATTTCATGAAAAGGTATTACCCGTGCAGGCACAGTTTTCACCGGTGTTTGCTATTACAGCCCTGGATTATGATAAAGATGGAAACACGGATTTGCTTTTATGCGGAAACATCAATCATACCCGCTTGCGCTTTGGAAAAAGTGATGCGAATTATGGCGTTCTTTTGAAAGGTGATGGTAAAGGCAATTTTAATTATATTAACCAGCGGCAATCCGGTTTTAATATTTGGGGCGATGTGCGCAGTGTCATCAACATAAACGGCGATCTACTGTTTGGGATCAATGAAGATGAAATTAAAGCTTATAAATTAAAATGATTCTCCTGGCAAATGAATGTAATGAAATGTCGAAATTTCCAGGTTGCGTTCTTTTTATCGGTTAGGTCAGTAACTTTATTTGACCGGTACATTTGCCTGCTATTAAAAAAACGATTCACTCAGCGCAGATACCAACTAAAAATATTACTTTCTTTGTTTAATAAAAAATAATAAATCAATCTCCAGTGAAAAAATTATTTGTATTTGCCACATTCGTGTTATGTATTGGAAAGCTCCTTGCTCAGTCCCAGGAACCGCCTTCTTTTTGGGAAGATGAATTGAAGAACGAATACAACCGCGAGCCGATGCATTCCACTTATTTTTCTTATGAGAATAAAGCGCTTGCATTAAAAAATGATCCATCCCAATCAAAGTATTTTCAATCATTAAATGGAGTATGGAAATTTAATTGGGTGGATAAACCCGATAATCGCCCTTTAGGATTTTGGAAAACTGATTATAATGACAGCCATTGGGCAAATTTTAAAGTGCCCGCAACATGGGAAGTGAATGGTTATGGTATTCCTATTTACACCAATATAAAATATGACTTTGGATATTTAATAAAACCCAATCCACCACAAGTTCCGCATCAATACAATCCTGTAGGGTCATATAGAAAAGAAATTACCATTGATAAAGATTGGAAAGGAAAAGACATTTACATCCAGTTTGGCGCTGTGCGTTCCTGCTTTTACCTGTGGGTAAACGGGCAATGGGTGGGATATAGCGAAGACAGTAAACTGGCTGCTGAATTTAATATCACGAAGTATCTAAAGCCCGGTCTAAAAAACTTAATTGCTTTCCAGGTATATCGGTGGAGTGATGGAACGTATATCGAAGACCAGGACATGTGGCGCCTTGCAGGTGTAGACCGCGACGTATACCTGTATGCCCGCAACCAGGTTCACATACGCGATGTAGAAATTATTCCCGGCTTAACGGATGATTATAAAGATGGCCAGCTAAAAGTGAGCCTGGATTTCCTAAACAATGCTGATCGTTCATTGAAAAATTATACAGCCTCTTTCGAATTATTGGATGCATCAGGAAAATCTTTGAGCACGACTTCTGTTTCATTGCGCGATTCCGTAAAGTTTAAAAATATTTTGGTTACACTTCAGGATCCAAAAAAATGGTCTGCAGAAACACCTTATATATATAGCCTCATTACTACACTCACAAACGGCAAAGGGCAGACGGTTGAAGTGATTCCGCAAGAGACGGGCTTTAGAAAAGTGGAAATAAAAGATGGCGTGCTGTATGTAAATGGGAAAGCTATTTTGATAAAGGGAGTTAACCGACACGAAATGGATCCCATTACGGGGCAATATATTGGTAAAGAAAGAATGGAACAGGATGTGAGGATCATGAAAGAAAACAATATTAATGCAGTCCGTACTTCCCATTATCCTAACGATCCGTATTGGTATAAATTGTGTGACAAATACGGGCTGTATGTGGTGGATGAAGCCAATCTTGAATCGCATGGAATGGGCTTCGGGGAAAATTCCTTATCTAAAAAGCCGGATTGGTTTCTTCAACATTTTCAACGTGATTCACGGGCAGTAGAAAGAGATAAAAATCACGCTTGTGTTATTATCTGGTCAATGGGTAATGAGGCGGGGATGGGAATTAATTTCGAAAAATGTTATGAGTGGATAAAACATCGCGATCCCTCAAGGCCGGTAGAATATGAACCGGCAAGCGCTACCAATTTTTCTGATATTTATTGCCCTATGTATCCTTCACCGGATGATATGGTGTACCATGTGAAGAATGATAATAACAGCAATCATAAACCATTTATTTTAGTGGAATATGCCCACGCGATGGGCAACACCGATGGTAATTTCAATGATTATTGGGATACGATACGTAAATATTATCCGCACATGCAAGGTGGATATATCTGGGATTTTGTTGACCAGGGATTTCAACAAATTACAGACCGGGGCGATACTATTTGGGCATATGGCGGCGACTATGGAGTAGATATGCCAAGCGACGAAAATTTTAACTGTAACGGCCTGGTAATGCCTGATCGTACATTGAACCCGCAAATGCTGGAAGTAAAAAAAGAATACCAAAACATATTTACCCTTCCTGCAGATATAATGACAGGAAAAATACAAGTGTATAATGATAATTTCTTTAAAAACCTGGATGATGTGTATCTCGATTGGGAACTGGTTGCAGACGGCAAAGTGATCAAAAAGGGAAAATATGAATCACTTAACGTTGCACCACATGATACCGCGTTGATTGATTTGCATTATAGTTTACCCCGTATGGGCTATAAAGAAATTTTTCTGAATGTTTATTATAACAATAAAATGGAAGAAGGTATGTTGCCTGCTGATTGGGAAATAGCCAAAGACCAGTTGATTCTGTACAGTCATTTAGACGATACGCACGCTTTACCTGAATCAGATGATTTGCGTATATCCATCACTGATAGTTCCATAAATGCCGGCAACAGCAAGGTTCAGTTTGTCTTCAAACGCATTGATGGGCTACTGCATCAATACATGGTAGATGGAACTAATTTTTTGAAGGACGGGTATGATTTAAAGCCTAATTTCTGGCGGCCGCCTACTGATAATGATTTTGGCGCAGGCCTTCAGCAGAAGCTGATAAACTGGAAGCGTGCCAGCTATAATTTCGTATTGCTTGGTTTTGATATCGATTCATCCAATACTAAAAATATAAAAATGAGTATGCATTATTCTTTACCGGATGTGTATGCTTATTTAGATATCAAATATGAATTAAATGGAGAAGGCATTATTAAAGTAGCCGAATCAATGCGTGCAGACACCTCAAAAGAAGTACCGATGCTCTTTAAATTCGGTATGCAAATGATGTTGCCAAAGGGATATGATCAAATGGAATGGTATGGCCGCGGCCCTTCAGAAAATTATTGGGACCGTAAAGACGATGCTTTTGTAGGAGTATATAATATGAATGTACACGACCAGTTTCATGCTTATGTGAGGCCACAGGAAACGGGCAATAAAACAGATGTCCGCTGGGTGAAACTAACGGATGTAAAGAGTAAAGGATTGTTGATTACCGGTGATACTGTTTTGAATATTACAGTACGCCACTTTCTTGATGAAGACCTGGACGAAGGGCTTGAAAAGCATAACAGGCACTCGGGAGAATTGAAAGAAAGAGATATGACTGTATTAAATATTGATCTTGAACAAACGGGCCTTGGTGGTATTAATTCCTGGGGTACCTGGCCTTTAAAGCAATACCGGCTGGATTATAAAGACTACCGGTATTCTTTCACAATAACGCCGGTTAAATAATTCTTTAGTTCGATAGCCCGATAAACGCCGCGGACATAACCTGGCAAATGATGCCAAAAAATATGCCGGCATAAATATCAAAAGGCTGGTGGTCGCTAACAATCATCCTGGAAGTAGATACCAGGCCTGTTATTAAAAAAGTGCACATGGCACCTAAGAAAATGCTGTAGGCAGAACCGGTAAAAATTACAACAAGTAGTAACCCGGATAAAGAACCTACCCCTAACGCATGCATGCTGATCTTGAAATAGCTGTTGGCAAATAGACCGAGGGAGGAGGACAGAAAAACACCAAAAATGAAAGAAGTTAATATAGAGGGAACCTCAGGCTGGTTCCTGAAGACAAGATACATCCAGAAATAAAAAATATTGGCGGCTACATAAGGAATGATTCTTTCTCTTTGTGTTTTTAAAAAAATGCTGTCAATAAATCCCAGCCCTTTTAATAACAATACGGTTACCGCAGGGAAAAAAATTGTATTGAAAGCAACCCGTACCAGGATCAATAATTTTTCCTTCGGCGTTATGCCTGTAAAATAACCTAAATGAATAAACGCTAAATACCATGCGGCAATTACAGGGATAAAAAGCGGGTGAAAAATATATGAAAAAAATACTGCAGGGATTCTTAACGCAAGGGGATAGGTATTGTCTTTATATTCGGATACCTGTCGCTGTTGTTTACTAAAATTTTCTTCCATTTACAATTCTTTTCTTAACCGTGCTACCGGAATATTGAGTTGCTCCCGGTACTTGGCAACCGTGCGGCGGGCAATATTGTATCCTTTTTCCTGGAGCAATTCTGTTAATTTTTCATCACTCAGCGGATGTTGCTTGTTTTCATCATCAATAAAATTGTTTAATATTTTTTTAACCTCGCGGGTACTTACTTCTTCACCGCTATCAGTTACCAGGCTTTCGCTGAAGAAAAACTTCAGGCGATAGGTACCAAACTCTGTTTGTACAAATTTGCTGTTGGCTACGCGGCTTACCGTGGAAATATCGAGTAACGTTCTTTCAGCAATATCTTTTAATATCATTGGCCGTAAGTCCGTATCATCACCCGTGAGAAAAAATTCTTTTTGATATTCCATTATGGTTTCCATGGTACTTAAGAGCGTATGCTGCCTTTGCTTGATGGCATCAATGAACCATTTGGCGGAATCAATTTTTTGCTTAATAAAAAGTACGGCTTCTTTTTGCCGCTTGTCTTTTTTTGATCCCCGGTCATAATCCCTGAGCATATCCCGGTAACCCTCACTCACGCGAAGATCCGGAGCATTTTTTGAATTGAGTGTTACTTCCAGCTTACCGTTATTGTTCAGTACGAAAAAATCCGGTATTACATAACTTTGCAGTTTATTGGTTTCGCCTACCTGGGCGCCGGGTTTTGGATTCAGTTTTATTATTTGATTAATCACATCCTTAATTCCATCATCATCAAGATTTAACCCCCGTTGAATTTTTTCGTAATGTTTTTTTGTAAACTCATCGAAATAATTTTCAATTACATCAATGGCGGTCAATACCGGTTTTCCATGATTTTCTTTCCTTTTCAATTGAAGCAACAGGCACTCTCGAAGGTTTCTCGCGGCTACGCCCGGCGGATCAAATTGTTGAATAAGCTTTATTATTTCTTCAATTTCTTTTTCGGTGCTGTTTATATTCTGCCTGAAGGCAAGATCATCAGCAATAGAAGAAATCTCCCGGCGCAGGTAACCGTCATCATCAATACTTCCTATAATTTGTTCAGCAATTTTCTTCTGCCGGTCATCAAGATTGAGCATTAATAGCTGGGTCTTTAGCGTATCGAAGAAAGACGTTTCTACCTTATGCGGAACTACCTTTGTCTCCTCAGGGTCACCGTAATTATCATCACGTAATTTATAGTCTCCTACTTCATCATCACTGTCACTCACATATTCACTGATGTCAATTTTATCATACTCATCTTCGCTTCCGTCACTTTCAAAATCATCTTCGGGAGTTTCGAACTCTTCTTTGGGTGTTTCAAAATTTTCATCATGGCCATCTTCACCTCCTTCCAGTGCAGGGTTTTCTTCCAGTTCTTCTTTAATCCTTTCTTCCAGGTGCGCCGTGGGAACCTGCAGCAGTTTCATTAGCTGAATCTGCTGAGGCGACAATTTCTGTAATAGCTTTTGCTGTAAGCGTTGGCTTAATGACATTAACTTTTCTCTTTATTTAAAGTTGTAAATTTACACACACTAAGGTAATGATATGTTTTTTTGGAATAAATTTTGTGGAATCGTTTTGTTTTTATTAGTTACAGGCCTTTATTCAAATGCGCAGGTTGCCACTTTTCCGAAGTGGAATAATACTAATTTTCTCCTTAATAATAAATTAAATAGCAGAGATTCTCTGATTCATTTTGTGTCGCCTTATTCTGTATTAGTAAGTTACCAACAGGTAAAGCCCCCGGTTACAGCCAATTTTACTACCTGTAGTTACGGATTTTTCTGCCGGGAAGAACTGGTAATAGAAAAAGCCACCCGTATCCCATTGCGCTTGAGGCTCGGCTCATTACAGCAGTGCAATTATTATGAAGGCAAACGATAGCAAGGGTTATTTCCTGATAAAAAGCCAATGTTACTTTATTTATAAAAGATTAAAATTTAGTTTTTATATTTTTGCCCCCATGTTGAAACACCCTTTCGCAAAAAAAATTGTACAATATCTATTACTGCCGGTATTTTTTCTTTTCCCGCTATTTGTTTTTTGCCAGGTAACTGTTGACAGTGCCAATATTAAAGTAACAGCCGATACGGGTCATTTAAAAATACTGACCGATACAAGCATAGTTAAAAAGATAGATACCGTTTTACGCATTAAAAACTTTAGTCCGTATTTTACGTTACACGTTGACTCTACCCTTGATTATCATTTCGAAATAAACAGGGATCCGCTTCAGTATTACTGGTATTTAAAAAATTCACCTGTTGGATTAAAGATCAATAAAGACAATGGTGTATTGCATTTCAAGGCAGACAAATCTTATTTTCTTTCCGGCAAACTTAAGTACGATAATGAATACAAAGTCCGTATGGGGATACAAGGTCTTAACGATCCGGCAGAAAGGGTGGACACTTCTTTTACACTGGTATTTTACAATACAGAGATCGTTCCATCCCGGATAAAACCCACCGTTAGCAGCGACCTGGGTATTAATGAAGGTGATACGATTAACTTTAAACTTCAGTGCGAAGATGGCAGTTTTCCCATAGAGTCGTTAACCTACTTTAGCAATTATCCTATTCGATCATCAACGCCCGTAGCGCATTGCGGAGATGATTTTACCTGGGTGGTACCTTATGATTTTATTAGAGATGACGATAAGAATAAGCAAAGGACCGTGATTATTACTTTTATTGGTCTTGATAAATTCTTCAATCACGATACCTCTACTGTAAAGCTACTGGTGAAAGAATCCATTAATTATCCCCAGCAGCTAATACAGTTCGATAAAATATCAGGTGATATAATAACGTACATTGTGCAACTGAAAAGTACCTTTCGCCTTCTTGATAAAAAAGTGAAGAATACAAAAAATACACGTACGACGTTCGATCTTACCTCTGCGTCTACGGCCCTTGGGGGAACTATTTTTTCTTCTTTACCCAACCCGAGTGAGCAGACTACAGGTAAAATATTGCCAAGCGTGGGGGTGGCCTTGGTACCGGTAAAAGAAGCGGTGGCTCCTGCAAAGACGGCTGAGCAGAATTCGGCATCCCTCGTAAGAAGTGATATCAAAAGATTACAATATTTGCTCAGCGATAATATGTTGATTGGAGATAAGGATCCGGACATAGTGAAGAAAAGTCAAAAACTCAGAGATGAACTTACACAGGTGCAGCTTCAGTTGATAGACGTGCCTGTGGTAGAAGATGCCACCGATAGTAAAGAACTTGATGAATACTTCAACAATCCTAAAGTAAATAAGAAGTACAGGCTTAAGAGTGGAAAATAAGGCCGGTGAATGGTGAATGGCGTCAGCATGTTTTGGAACGGCGATACGAAAATGGGTCAATGCCTAAAATTCTTTCCCATTAATGCAAAAACTTTTCAATCACCGGGAATAAAAGACCGGGTTCTTCTACCTGGGGATTATGTCCGGACTTTTCAAAGATCATAAATTGCGCCTGCGGACAATACTCTTTATATTTTACCATCATGGATGGAACAGCCACCCGGTCATAGCGTCCACCATAAATAAGTACCGGCATGGTGAGATTTTTTAGTTCCATTCTATAATCAAATGTTCCGATATCGCTGCCCACAATAAAATCGCCATCCTTACCCACCATTTGGTAGTAAAGTTTTGAATTGAACAAATTGGGATAAGGCTTTCCTCCACGTCCCGAAAAGTTGTTGGGATTGTAAGCATATAGAAAACCATAAGGTACTTTGCTGTACAATCCCTGGTGATTTTTATCACTCGATATAGCACCGGCTTCCCGTATTTTTATTAAAGAATCCCATACTTCCGGGTAATTAGTTTGTATTTCATGGTTGCTGTTATCATCATTTTCCTGCCACATGATAAAGCTGTGAAAAGTGTTGGCCAGGATAAGGTGATTTACGTGTGTTGGATATTTTAATGCATATCCCTGGGCTACGAGGCCTCCATAAGAGTGACCCAGTACATTCAGTTTATTAAAGTGCAGGGCAACGCGAAGTCCTTCAATATCTTCAATGTCGCGGGCGAGTGAATATTCTTTTACATCTTTTGCCGTATCACTTTTTCCGCGGCCGAAAGCATCGAAATAAATGATCTCATTATCTTTTGCCAGCGAATCAAAGGACCGGTATCCCAAATGTGCGCCACCCGGTCCGCCAGGTATTACAATAAGTGGATCGCCTTTGCCAACCAATACTACCCAAAGCTTTGCGCCATTTACGCTAACATATTGTCCATCAGTAAAACTATCGGGTAATTTTTGTCCTTGCGTTGCAATGAACAGGAATAGCAATGTAAAAACAAAAAACATTTTTTTCATAACGGAAGATATTTTACAGACGATGAATGTAGAAAAAGATTTTGCTTTGTTAGCAATTAGTAATTTTCTTAAAAGTCTTTTGAGACAAAAAAATTTTAAAAATTGAATTGATAGCCGCGCAATGTATCTTTTATTGGAAAGTAAATTATAAAGAAAAAAAAGAACTAAGACAATACATAACTATTGCTAAGGTAGTGGCTTCATCATTATATTTTTGAAGTAAACGCTACTGTTCGGGTCATGGCCTTGTAACGCAAATGAGCCATTTGAAATTACACGGCCGGCCATATCTGCCGGTCGCTGTACCTTGCCAGGTTCCGTGTAATCTACCACAATCTTGTCATTCAGTTTGACAATAACTCTTTTCCCTTCCACTTTTATATATTGAGTGAACCATTCGTTATCTTTTACATATACTTCTTTCACATCATCAATGGCATATAAACCGCCGGTTCTGCGCCAGTCGGTGTGAGAATTATTCACCTGCACTTCATAGCCTTTCGCTGGCCAGCCGCTTTCCTGGTAGGTTGTGTGAAAATATATCCCTGAATTGGATCCGGGCATTGTCATTACATCTGCCTTAAATTCAAAATTTATAAAGTTATGATCCTGTACATCTCCATCATAAAATAGATGCGCAGTCTCGCCATTTACGACAATCATCCCGTCTTCCGCCTTAAAAGTTTCCGCATGACTGCCCACTTCCAGCCGTTCAGCGTTTTGCCATCAAACAAAGAGATCCATTCATCTGTATGATTTTTTAAAGATGATGTACAAAAAATCATGCATATCCCCAACGCGGCAGATGTCTTAATTATTTTCATATCTCGTCTATTTTTAAAAGGTAAATATTATACATTGAAACTACTATTTTTTATAAAAAGAAATACATAGGAAGCCGGGTTTATTAATTGCATAACGATAACCGGGTTATTAGCCCTGCAGCCTGCCCAAAGGTTATCTTCCGGAAAAAAGTTTTTAATCCCGGAACTATATCGTAATATTGCAATATAATAATTAACGATGGGTGCTACAAAATCGGAACAATTTACTAAAAAACACAACGCCATATCCACGCTCGCGAAAGCTTTAGGGCATCCGGCAAGGATAGCCATCATTGAGTATTTACTTTCAGTAGATACCTGTATTTGTGGCGACATAGTAAATGAGTTGCCGCTCGCACAACCTACCGTATCACAGCATTTGAAAGAATTAAAAAATGCGGGGCTCATTAAAGGAAGCATAGAGGGCAATGCTATTTGTTATTGTATTGATGAAAAAGCTATTGCCAGGCTGCAAAATTATTTCGATAACATTTCAAACAAATTGGGCGAGAAAAAAAACAATTGTTGTTAATCATTAAATGAAAATAAAAATAAAAATGAAACTATCTGAAATTAAGAAACATTTACATACAGCAGAAGCAGTGAATTTTGAATTGCAAAATGGAACAAAAGTTCCTGAACATTTTCATGTTACGGAAGTTGGCGTGGTAACGAAACATTTTGTTGATTGTGGTGGTACCGTTAGAAATGAAAAGGTTGCCAACTTTCAACTTTGGGACGCTAGTGATTTTGAACATCGTTTGAAACCCGGGAAACTATTAAACATTATTGCCCTGTCTGAGAAAGTTTTGGGTATGGAAGATTTGGAAATTGAAGTAGAATACCAGGCCGAAACTATTGGTAAATACGATGTAGCGTTTAATGGAAAAAGCTTCGTTCTGCTCGCTACGCATACAAATTGTTTGGCAAAAGATACCTGTGGTATTCCTCCGGAAAAGCTAAAATTAAATATTGCCCGGGTAGCTGCAGCTTGTACGCCGGGCGGGGGATGTTGCTAATTTATAATATAGATATCAAGGTAAAAACGGTTTTCCGGGTAGTAACATTATGTATATATCACGGGGAATTATCCAACGCCTCAAATATGGCAAATAATATGTCAGCAAATAATTGTGCTCCGGCACTGGAAAGAAAGAAGTTAAGTTTCCTGGATCGCTACCTGACTGTATGGATTTTTTTAGCAATGGCGATGGGAGTTTCCATTGGCTATTTCTTTCCTTCTTCAGCAACATTTATCAATTCATTTTCTTCAGGCACCACTAATATTCCCTTGGCCGTTGGATTGATATTGATGATGTATCCACCTTTTACCAAAGTGAAATATAATAAACTAAAAGAAGTTTTTAAGAATACAAAAGTGTTCGGCGCTTCGCTTTTGCTTAATTGGATCATTGGCCCTGTACTTATGTTCGTACTGGCTATTGTGTTTTTACACGATTATCCTTCGTACATGATCGGTTTAATATTAATTGGTCTTGCCCGTTGCATCGCAATGGTAATTGTATGGAACGAACTTGCAGAGGGTAGCCGGGAATACGCTGCTGGTTTAGTTGCATTGAACAGCCTGTTCCAGGTGCTGTTATACAGTGTGTATGCTTATGTTTTTGTTACCTTATTGCCGCCTTTGTTTGGCATTACCGGTTCTGCCGTAAGTATAACCATCGGGCAAATTGCCAGGAGTGTGGCCATTTATCTCGGTATCCCTTTCGTGGCGGGGTTTCTAACAAGATACATTTTGTTAAAGCTACAAGGGGAAGCCTGGTATGAAACAAAGTTCATTCCTTTTGTTTCTCCCATCACATTGATAGCACTACTGTTCACCATTGTGGTAATGTTTAGTTTAAAAGGAGAACTGATCGTTCGAATACCGCTTGATGTGGTCAGGATAGCGATTCCCCTGGTGATCTATTTTGCCATCATGTTTGTAGTAAGCTTTTTCATTGGTAAAAAACTGGGTGCCGATTATGCCACCAATGCCTCCATTGCTTTCACCGCAGCAGGCAACAATTTTGAACTGGCGATAGCAGTTGCTATTGGTGTATTTGGCATCAATAGCGGTGAGGCTTTTGCCGGTGTCATAGGCCCATTAGTAGAAGTGCCGGCGTTAATCTCGCTAGTGCATGTAGCCTTCTGGTTGCGTGACAAATATTATTTCAAACCACAAACAGCTTAATTATTTTAAAATGAGAATTGCATTATTTTCCGACATACATGCCAATTTACCCGCTTTGGAGGCATGCCTCAAAAGTATTGAAGAGCAAAGGCCTGATGCCATCTATTGCCTTGGCGACCTGGTAGGTTACAACATCTGGCCTAATGAAGTGATCAGTGAAATCAGGAAAAGAGGTATTCCAACTATTGGGGGTAATTATGATTTTGGAATCGGGAGAACAAGTGATGATTGCGGCTGCGCCTATAAAACCGAACCGGAAAAAGATATGGGAAAAATATCTATTTCTTATACAAACTCAATGGTACAACCTGGCGAAAGAAAATACCTGCGAACCTTACCTGCACACATTAAAATGGAGTTTCAGTTAAATGATGATAGGCTTACCGTATTGTTAGTGCATGGAAGTCCCAGGAGAATAAATGAATATTTGTTTGAGGACAGGGAGGAGAGAAGTTTATTAAGAATACTGGAACAGTCAGATGCAGATATTATGTGTTTCGGACATACCCATAAACCTTATCATAGAATATTGCCAACCGGGCCGGGTGAAAATCTCCATTATCGCCATGCCATCAATATTGGTTCTGTAGGTAAACCGAAAGACGGTAACCCACAAGGTTGTTATGTAATGCTTGAGATCGAAGCGGATAGTTCAATAAAAAATAGGGAAACTGTACAGGTTGAATTTATAAGATTTGATTATGATGTAGAAAAAGCAGCCAAAGCGATAGAAGATAACCCTTTGCCGAATGAATACGCGGACATGTTAAGAAGTGGGTATTAATCGTTTTGAATACATCCCAATAGCCGTGATCTAAAGCGTTTACTCCTGACCGGTATACGTAGCCCGGAAACATAAAAGAACTTCCACCCAACCAATTCAAAATTAAAAAATCCTCCAATACGGGGGGATTTTAAAAGCCGGCTATGGGGTATCCTTACCAATCCATTTTAGCCTGTATCAGCTTATTCTGTTACAGAACCGGGTGTATCGGGGGTATATTTTTCATTCCTGCTCCACCGGTGGCCACAACGGTTCTTCCATTCAGACTTGAATTTTTCTCTTTCTTCCGGGGTCATATTGCCCCACTTTTCCTGCATATTATTTTTCCAACTTTGTCTTCCTCCCCTCCAGCCTCCTCCGCGGCCAAAGCCCCCGAATAAAATTTTGCTTAATAAAAGAATGCCTAGTGCCTGTACAAACGTAATGGCTTTTACACCCAGAACTGCCGGCAATATTGCATTCCAAAGACCCATAACTATTGCACTGAATACCAATACGGCTGCTATAAAAAATAGCGGGAATAGTATCCCCTTTTTAAACTTACCTCTGTTCATTGTATTTAATTTTTTATTGTTTAATAATTTAATAATTCATCTTTTAATACCTGGAGTCGCTCCCTTAAATGAAGTACCGCATACCGCTTACGGCTGATAAGTGTTGCCACACTGACGCCTGTTTGCACTGAAATATCTTTGAAAGCTATTCCATCAATTTCATTTTGTATAAATACTTCCTTTTGCTCTGCCGGTAACTCAGCCAGGGCAAATTGCAGTTCTTCCCAGAATAAATTGCGGAGATAATCTGTTTCGGGGTTCGCATCTGCAGCGAGCAGCATTTCCTTCCAGTCGAGGCTTTCTTCATCGGCTTCGGATCCGCCAAATACGTCATCTGCAAGAGGAAGTTTTTTCTTGCGGTAGCTATCAGTAATTTTATTACGGGCTACTGTAAAGAGCCAGCTTCCGGCCTGTTCAATGGGTTCGGTGCTGCCGGCAAATTGGTAAAAAACATCCTGCAGAATGTCTTCGGCATCTTCATTTCCGGATACCCGTTGCTTTATGAAACCCAGCAGCCGCCTACTGTAATCCTTAATTGTTTGCGTAATATTGTTTGTACGATCTGCGGCCATTTCTGTTGATATCATTAGTGCATCTTCCATCTATACCTTTAGACGAACCATGCGACATTTTATTTTAAAGTTGAGAAGAAATACCGGAAAAGTTATGAATGAACAATGTTAACCGGGAAATCAGTTTTATTAAGTCCATAGTTATTCAGGAAACGTTTATTTTATTACGTGTATTAACCAATGACCTCTGAAACATTTCGGTTTATAACCCGAAGCCCATAGCTGATATCCCAGGCCCGGGTTTTAAAATATTTTTCCTCTTCATTCGTCTACTATTTAGTAAACAAATTTTTTATTTAAAAATTCAAACATGTACAACCATCAGTCGAGTGCCGCAAAAGGCAATTACGGAGGCAGGCCACAGCACCTGTCCATCCGCACTATGCAAAGAGCCGCTGTAAACATTTTTAAAACGGGTAACAGTTATGAAATGCTGGTGTTCGCTCCCGGGCGCATCCGCGAACATTTTAAACTGGATGTAATTGGAAATGAGTTGATTGTTTCCTACACACCGCCTGAAGGATTTCCAAGGCAGGAATGGATCAGGAGGGAATACAGCCGTGGGGGTTTTGAAAGGACATTTACCCTCGATGAATCCGTTGATGCAGCGAATATTACTGCAAAATATGTGGACGGAGTACTCCAGGTAAGCCTGCCCCTTGTACCGGGTAAAGAATCCGAAAAGCATGAAATAAAGATCAGTTAAACCTGGTGAATGCGAAAATAAAAGGTGATGATTGTAAAGATTGTCACCTTTTTTTATGATTGTATAGCAACTTTTTTAAATAAAATTTCATTCAAAATTGTATAAAAGGTTATCCCGGAATCTGATTCTGTTGCGCTCATAATTCATTCAGGTTTGACTGAAATTTTTACAACATCCTTTTGAAAATCATATTCTAACTTTAGTAAATGAAATCTGTATTGATTTTAGTATGCGTTGCTTGCGTGACCCTTGCAGGTAATTCTCAGGATGCAGACGCATACCGGGAAGCAGACAGAATTTCCCTACACATTCCTATTGCGCAAACCAATACCACGGCGGATATAGCCTCTTTTATAAAAGCCCATTTTGATACGGACGAAAAAAAAGTGTGGGCCATTTATACATGGGTAACTGCCAATATACGGTATGATGCGGATAGCATCCACCGCGTAATCCTGGACGAAGACAACTATGAACTGGTAAGCTACGCGCTCAGAAGAAGGAAAGGAGTGTGTGAAAATTTTGCCGCTATCTTTAACGATATCTGCCGAAAGAGTGGACTGCTATCTTTTATGGTAGATGGTTATACGAGTCAAAATGGTTCCGTTGACCGCTCTACCCATGCATGGTGCACCGTATGTATTGATAACAAATGGCTTTTATATGATCCTACCTGGGATGCCGGTTTTGCCGGCGGTTACACAACTCCAAGGGCCCATTATTTCCAGGCGTCGCCTGGCATTTTTATTCATTCTCATATACCTTTCGATCCCATGTTCCAGTTGCTGAATTATCCCATTACCTATAAGGAATTTAATTCAGGAAACCTGGGAATGAACAGTAGCAAACCGTATTTTAATTATACGGATTCTCTTAATGCCTACGAAAAGCTTAATCCCCTGAATAAATACATTGCCGCACTGTCCCGGATACAAAGCAACGGAGCGCCGAATGAAAAGGTTAAGACCAAGATCAGCAAGTTGAAAATGGAGATTGAAATTATTTACCAGGATAAAGATTCAGTATTATACAACAGTGCCATCGCGGATTACAACTACGCGATCAATAATTTTAATAATTTTGTCACGTATCGTAACAACCAGTTTAAACCTGCGAAAACCAATGCCGAAATAAAAGCAATATTCGATGGTATAGAAAAGCGAATTAATTCGGCTACCGGGAAGCTCAAAGAATTAAACCAGTCAAAAGCAACTTTAACCTTAGATTCCGGTGATGTGGAATATGCTTTAGCCAACCTGTCAACCCGTGTAAAAGAACAGAAAGAATTTATTAAAAATTACCAGGGTACAGCAAAGCAAAACTAAAGTCTTTATGTTTCGGTATCTCTATAGTTGCACTGCGTATGGTGTTTACCGTTAGGTAGCAAATTTTATGGAATTAGCCGGCAAATAAATATTTTGTATACTGTTAATAAATCTGTTCATCGTAAGGTAACGGAGCCGTAGACGCAGTTTGTTTGTTCAGTATAAATGGATTGCGCCAGGCAGCATATGCTGCCAGTAAACCCATAAGAATTAACAGCGATAAACCTTTTGAAAGATTGGCTTTTTCTGATATAAAGCCAATAACGGAGGGCCCGGCAAGAAAGCCGATCAGGCCGCCCGTAGTTACCATTGCGTATCCCTCTACCGTACTTACCCCGGGTATATTGGCGGATGCCCTGAACAGCACCGGGACAATACAGCAGCAACCTAAACCCACCATGATATATCCTATGATGGCAACAATTACCGCAGGCGCAGTTACCACCACTAAAAACCCGCTGGCTGCCAACAGGCTTCCGGCAACTACTACATTTTTGCTGCCAAGTTTCGTAATAAGCATATCGCCATTTAGTCTTCCAACGGTCATGGCTACCGAGAATCCTGCATAGCCCAGGCTTATCAATGCTTTGGGGGCAAATAATATTTCTTTAAAATAAATAGCGCTCCAGTCGGCCACGCAGCCTTCCGCCATAAAGCTCACCATACAAATAAAAGAGATACCCAAAATAGAAAGAGAAGGCAGTTTAAACTCAGACCTGGAATGTATGATATCCCGGTTTGCCAGCAAGTGATGCCTGTTGGAAAGTATAACTGTTACCAGGATTGACGCTACGGCAACAATTTGCCAGCCGGAAGGAACGTGGAAGGTAAATAATAAAGCGGCGATTCCCGCACTCAGCGCGCCTCCCATGCTGTACATACCATGACACGTGGCCATCAGCAGCCTGTTGTATTTTTTCTCCATCAAGTTTACCGTTGCGTTGGCTGATACGCCATTCAAAAAGCTACAGCAGCCAAAACAATACAGGCATATCCAGAACATCGGGCGGTTTAGTGAATTGATTTGAAGTATCATAATTCCGGATACAATGATATAACCCGTGAACATCCACCTGCCAACAGGTATCCTGCTGAATATTCTTGAAGATAGCAGCATGCCTGTGATGGCGCCCAGAGGCGAAAGCAACAACGATAACCCGAGGCTGCCGTCAGTAAAACCAAGTCTTGATTTAATTCCCGGGATTGAGGCAACCCAAATACCAAATAACAGGCTGGTAGTAGCAAACAAAAAGCCTACTGCAAATAAAGGCTTGTTTTTGACAAAAGAAACAAAATTTGTAATCATAAGAAGGGAAAAAGAAGCACGAACTTAGTTAATTTAAATATCGCTAACTATTTCCAGGAATGCTAATCCTTATTTTTTCGATCCATTTCCGGCAATATATTTTCGGGACCAGGTATTACTTTATCAATTTTAACGGCTATTATAATTCCGCTTGCCCAAACCTGTTTCGATAATAACAGGTCGTCCCTCGTTTCTAAATAATCAATTAATCTTGTCGCCTTTTCCTGGTGCCCATCCGGCCAGTTAGGCTGGGGCAGCATATCGTCAATTATGTAAAGGCCACCTTTGTTTAACATGGAAAACACTTCCTCTACGAGGAGATATTTTCCATGCCAGGTATCCGCAAAAATGTAATCAAATTTTTGTTGCTTATTGTCTTCAATCCATTCGCCTCCATCGGCAGCAATTAAATTCAGGCGGTTATCATTGCCTAAAAATCTTTTAGCGATTTCCAAAAACTTTGGGTCATTATCTATAGAAATTAGGGAAGAATCATCATCCATTCCATCCAGTATCCAGGATGTTGATAAGCCTGTGCCGGTTCCAAGTTCAAGAAATTTGCCTGATGGTTTTGAGGCTGCGAGAACCCGGAGTAAAGTGCAGGTCAATACATCCGATGCCATAGTAAAACCGGATAACTTGGTTGCGGCATCAATGTCAAAATAGGTTTTGGGTACTCGCTGATTTATTTCTTCAGTCATTGATAATGGATTGGTAAATGATTGCCGTTGCGGCCTTCTCCTCGTATGATAGAAACCGGTGACCGTTCGTTTTATTTCATTGCCTGGTTGATATTTTCAAAATCATCCGTTGATATTTCTTTAAAACCGCTGATTAAATAGGACAACCATCGCTTTTTGTTTTTTATAAAACCAAGCTTTTCAATCAACGGGCGTATTTCGGTTTCATGAGAAGTTTTGTAATCAACATTTCTTCTATATGGATTAAACTTTTTTCGGGTGCCTGGTAGATAGGGCTCTTCATTGGTAATTTGCCCGACCGCGGTAAATTTTTGATATAACTTGCCGTTTTCAAATTTGTCTTTTGAAGAATAATTGACAATCCAGTCACCTTTAGATAGTTTACTCATAAAATCTTTGCGCCCGAGTCCTGCCTGTGCAATGCCTTGCTCAAGTCCTGAAGCAACATGATCTTTTGATGCGCAAATAAGAAAATATTTTGTCATGCAATTTCAAATTTGCCAGGAATCGTTGTCATAGTATTTATTTTTAGTGGGTTCAATTTCGTTTAAGGATTTGTCATGTTAAGGCTTTCTGTCGATATTAGTTTGCTCTTAAAACTAATCATTATCTCCAATGCCTCCAAACCAGGGGGCTTTACGAACTGCTTAAATCAAGACAATACTATATCTGCAGGTTTTAATCATATCGTTCAAATTAATCAACGGCCCTGGCTGGTGCATAAATAAAATTATAAAACACCGGTGGCGGTATCTTGCATTTCCTAAATGAAAGCATTATTTTAGACATCGTTTCCATCAAAAATATTTAGTATGAGCCAAGCTGCATCTCCCGTAAAAAGTTTCATTACCAGGATATTGAAATTTATTTCTTACTTGTTTAAATGCGTTTGGATATTTTTCCCTTCCATGCTGTTTTTAATCCTGGCATTTTTATGCTTTTGGACATTGGGCCAGGGCAAAGACATTGTGATAGCTTTCGCAGAAAACCGGCACGCAAGGATTTTCTTTTTTATCGCCATTGCATTTTGGACATACGCCTCGTGGTACTCTTCACGCATTGTCGCCTATCTCGTGGCAACCAGGCAGGGGAAACCTATGCAATTTAAAAACATAGCGGAAAGAGGCAAGGATGAACCCCCCGCCGAAAGCGATTATTTCCAAATTCCTGAAAAATGGCTAAAATGCTTTCCCCGCCTGATCGGTTTTGCTTGTTTGCTCATTATTGAGCTGGCTGTATTGCAGTTAAATGTATATGGTGCGCCGGCTCTTTCTTTCGGCACGGCAAAGTGGCTATTTGTTATTTTGTTTTTCGGCTATCTTTTTTTAAATAATATTCTTGACAGGTTTTTCGATGCAAACAGGGTTATTACGTGGAAGATATTTATAGGCTTGCTTATTTTGTTTATCACCGGCATCATTGTATTGCTGTTTTTACAAGACCGGCTGCTTATGCCGCTGATTTGGGTGATCCTGATTTTTCATGTAGCTTTTGTTTTCTATGTGCATTTACGGCGGATGAAAGATGTAGATGAAAGTGATGCCGGTAAAGGATATCCTTCGTTAATAAGAAAACTAAATTGCCGGATATTGACCCGGATGCAAATTCCGCTGAATGAATTCGGTTATTTTACATGGTTCAATATCGTTAGTCTTCTCGGGCTTATTGTTTATTCAGCAACTATTATTTCAAAGCCTTTTTCATGGACCGTTGGGCCCTTTCCCTTCGTGCTGCTTGCGTTTGCCGTGCTTACTGGCCTTGGCAATATTATAACCGGCTGCTCTGTTAGGGCCAATGTAAATTTTCACCTGGTTATTTTCCTGCTGGCAGCCTTGCTTCCTGCACGTGAAACTCATTATATCCGGATTTTTGATCTCAATAAGAATCTGTCGGATACTGTTTTCCAGGATCGCCAGGATACCAGGGAATATTATACAAGATGGGTGAATGACCCTGCAAGGGCCGCGGCGATAGACGCGGATAGCGTGTATGATGTATATTTTGTTATGGCGAATGGGGGTGCCTCGCGCTCCGGATACTGGACAGCGGCTGTGCTGGGAACATTAGATGATACCACCCACGGTGATTTCTCCAGGCATTTGTTTTGCCTCTCCGGTGCATCAGGAGGGAGCGTGGGCAATGCTACATTTTTTTCGCTCTTGCATGAAAAACAGTTGCATAATAGCAATTTACTCATGGATACGGCTGCAAGGAGTTACCTGAAAGCTGACTTCCTAACGTACACGCTTGCACGCATGCTGGGACCTGATTATTTGAAGTTTATTCTTCACACTAATTTTTTCGGGGATCGTGCATCGGCTCTCGACCAGATACTGGAAGCGGGTAGCAGTAAAAGCGAATATCCTTTACAACCAGATTTCAGCGAAGGGTTTTCTTCATTGGTTACCACAAAGGGGACCACAGCAACACTTCCTGTACTCTGCATCAATGTAACCCGAATGCAGGACGGCAATCCCGGCGTGGTAAGCAATATTATTATAGACAGCGCTAACTTTAACGATCGGGTAGATGTGCTGAACCTTTTGCAGAGCGGTAAGGATATCCACCTGAGTACGGGAGCATTGCTGGGAGCAAGGTTTCCTTACTTAAGCCCTGCCGGAAGAATTGATAAAATTTATTCTAAAGAAGAAACGTACAACAGGAAAGACAGCATCGTCCCCAATTATTTTGTTGATGGTGGATATTTTGATAACTCGGGTGCGGGCGTGGTACAGGAGATGATACGCGTGATGCTGAATATTAATAAAGACAGCGCAGGCACTGCGTTTGGCAGGCGTGCAGCTAAGCTTCGCTTTGTGGTGCTCCACATTACCAACAGCCCGCTTGGTGAATCTGCCCTTACAAAAGTTTCTCCGTTAACAAACGATTTGGCTGCGCCGCTCCTTACCCTGGCCGGTGCCTTTGATAAGCAGACAACGGTAAATGACAGCAGGCTCGTAAGCCTTTTAGCTGATGTCGATTCGTCACGGGGGGTTTATTATCCCATCAGTCTGTATAAAAACAAAGCCGAAAATCCGCATAACCAACCCGAAGTGCCCTATGCGATGAACTGGTTTATCAGTGACTATACTATCGAGCGTATGAATATAAGGCTGCAGCATCAGCCCTACCTCGATTCGCTAATACACAAATTACTGAAAAGGTGAAATACAATGCATGGAATGGCAATTTCCGGCAGTCAATGCTGGAAGGTCATAATAGAAATTTTAATTTATCGCGGCCAGTTAATGGGCTCACTAACTAATTTTTCTATTTGTGGGTACTCATATATAAAATATGAAAGCTTATGAACTGCTCTATTTCTTTTATCCGTGCACTGCATCTGCTGCGTGTATAGGGCATGCAAGTATTTTCGGTGTTGCGATCCGCGGCGGGACCTTCATTTATTGATCAGGCGATTTACCCGTTATGCGACCAATTACGTCTTTAAAGGTTTCCCCTACCGGCAATTCAAGATTTTTTAAGAATATACTACCCTTGCGTACCGCTGTTATGCTTTCAATGGAAATGATATAGGATTTATGAATCCTTATAAATTGAGAACCGGGTAACTCCGCTTCCACTGCTTTTACTGTACTCCTTATCACTAATGGGCTGTCAGAACTTTTAAGATGTATTTTGATATAGTCGCGCAGACCTTCTATCCATATAATATCATTGAACATGATCTTTAACTGGCTGTAATCGACGTTTTGAAAAAAGAAATCCGGGACCTTATTTCCTGCCTGCTGCTTGCCGGCTTTTAATTCGTATAGCTCTTTGGCTTTGTTGCAGGCTTTCATAAACCGGGCAAGGTCTACCGGCTTTACCAGGTAATCAACCACATTCAGATTATAACTATCCAGTGCAAATTGCTTATAAGCCGTTATTAATATAACCATGGGTTTTTCCACAAGGCTTTCTATGAACTGCAGACCGGTCAGGGCCGGCATTTGGATATCAATAAATATTAAATCTATAGTATGCTCCTGTAGTGCTTTCGTGGCCTCAAAAGCGTCGTAGCATTTCGCTACCAGTTTAAGATAAGGCACTTTGCTTATGTTGTCTTCCAAAAGATTTAAGGCAAGAGGCTCATCATCTACCGCGATACATTGAATCATCAGTGAAGTTTTAATTGCAACTTAACAGAAAACCAGTCGTTACTTTTATCAATGGAAAGTTTGTGCTGAAGTCCATATAATAAATTTAATCTTCTTTTCACATTAACCAGGCCGATACCGGATGTTTTGTCTTTAACTTCAGTGGTAAGCGGATTGTATTTATTTTTTATAAAAAAATGAAGCACGTCGTTTTCAGTAAATAATTCTATATCTATTTGCGGCTGATCTATTTGCCCCACGCCGTGTTTAAAAGCATTTTCCACAAAGGGAATCAGCAACATCGGCTCAATGCTGTACCAGTCATCTTTCACATTAAATAACGTATGTAATGTGAGACGACGGCCAAAGCGCTGTTGTTGCAGGTCGATATAACTTTTCAAATATTCCGTTTCTCTTTTAATCAATACTTTTTCATCATCGGTTTCGTACAGCATGTACTGCACCAAAGATGAAAGCTTCATGATAGTTGGCTCCAGTTCATCGCTTTTCATTCTTACCAAAGCCACCATGTTGTTCAATACATTAAAAATAAAATGAGGGCTTATTTGTGAACGCAAAAAAGATAATTCTGTTTTCAAATTCTCTTCTTGTTTCTGATGCGTGATAGTGTCGGTTTTTGCTTTGTCATTTACGAACCGGAAAGCAGTACTTACTGCCACGGCCAAAATAAACGTAGGCAGGTTAAACCAAAATGAATTTAAAAAAATAAAAGGCACGGTAGTAATAAGGCCGGCAAACAGAAAACGGTGTATTACCATTATAAAACAGAAAATGACCGCAAGCGAAATGAAATATGAAAAATAGTTTCTTTTATAAACAAACCGTGGGGTTAATACATACATATTCAAATAGAATGTAGCAATCCAAAAAAGGGCTGTTATAATATTCAGGTAAAAAAAGCCTTCACTGTCAGGATTCCTCGGTCGGTTGACGGAGTAATGAGATGATAACAAATAAGGCAATGAAAAAACGATAACCCACGCTGCGATGTGTAAGAATATCAACCCCCATTTTTTATTCAATACGGGAATGCTCATGAGGCGAACCGGTTTTCTGTTTAATGCAATCATGTTACAGGAATTTTGCTAAAAAATAATAGTGATATCAGCTTCAATACGTCCTTTCATCCTTTGCAAAATCCCTAAAAATAAACGTGCAAGAAAGGTAGGGAAATTCAAGGCTTTATCAGGGTTTCCCTTAAATTTTTATTGCTGCATATCAGAACCGGACTGACCTGTACCGGCGCTTTTACGCTTGAACAGACTTGCATCAATTTTTCCGAAGCTATAAGATAGATTCAGGCGTACCATTTGTGGGTCGCGTATCCTGTTATACTCCTGTGTGAAATATGAGCTGTAAGAAAATTGGTCCTGTTTACGACTTCTTAACAGGTCATTTACACTCAACGACGCTGATATTTTATTATTAAGAAGAGTCTTCTTTATGGCAATATCCACGCTATAAAATGACTTGATATAACCTTGTGAAGCGCTCTGTGCCGTCATACCCGGAGGGCCACCGCCTCCAGGACCTCCCTGATTGGTATTAACTGGTAAGTTCGTTTTTGATTGATAAATTCCTGATAGCTGGATACTGAAATTAGATGGTAGCCGGAAGCTGTTGTTAAGCTTTACAAATCCGCTCCAGAGGGCGGGTTGCGAAGTGGAGTCGGTACCGCTGGTATTGATTTTTGAATTGTAGATATTGATATCAGTAGAGGCATTCCACCATTTGGTTAATGTATTTTGTAAGGTAAATTCAGCGCCGGTGGAATATGATGAATTGGCGTTAATAGTAGTATTGACAAGGTAGGTACCGCCTGTAGTCACATTAGTTTCCTGTTCGAGGTATTGCGTAATAAGGTTAGTGGTTTTCTTATAGTAGAGGGAAGCAAGCAATGTATTATTGCCTTTAAATTGTTTCATATAATTGGCTTCGAAAGACTGGGTAAACTCGGGCACCAGGGCAGGGTTTCCCCGGGTAATATTCAGTTTATCGGTGGAGTCAACAAAAGGAATCAGTTGGAAAAAATTAGGCCTGTTGATACGCCTTGTATAGCTGAATTGTATTTCCTGGGAAGCATTTAATTTCTGGCTAAGAAATACAGAAGGGAATAAACTGACGGGGTATTTATTTTGAAAAGTCTGTTTGGTATCAGTAAGCTCTCCGTTATAATCAGAACTTTCTGCACGCAGGCCAAGCTTAAATCCAAAGTTATGGATGCTGCTGGTGAATGCTGCATAGGCTGCATATACATTATCGTTGCTTTGATAGTTACTCGCTGCAGATGGTACCAATACATAACCATTAGTCGCATTATCAAAAATATAATTAAAATTATCATTAACCCTGCTGCGTATAGCAGCACGAACGCCGGTTTCCAGCTTGGCTTTTTCTTTAAAGGGCAAAACATAATCCGACTGGAGTATGAGATTCTTGTCACTCCCCCCGCCTACTATTTTTTGTGTTTGTGAATTGAGTAGGGAAGAGCCCGCTTTAGCAACATAATTATCGGTAGTGTACACGGCATTGTTATCTCCTTTGCCGGTAAAATAATTGGCATCTGCTGTCCATTCTTCGTCTTTTTTCGTAAACAAATGTTTCATGCCAAATATGAGACCCTGCCCGTTGAAAATTCTTTCACTATTGGTGTTGCGCTCGCTATAGTTGGAAGCAATGCTGCTGTTATACAGGCTATCACTGGTTATTGACGATATTGAAGTGGGTTTTATATCACCGTGCATTCTTAAAAACGACAGGGAAAGCGTGGTTTTATTAGTAACAAAATAATCCAGCCCCATTCTTCCAAACACCATGGAGCCATTGTTTCTGTCCTCGTTAACCTGGTTAATCGTTGTTACCGGCGTATCGGCAATGTTGGTCCTGTTGATGGTTCCTGTACTCCTGCCATTAGCGGCTCTTGCGTTAATACTTGCCGAAAAATTTATTTTATTCTGTCGTACATTAAAATTAATCCCGCCATCTGTTTCGCCATATTTATTAATACCGGCCCTTACTATCCCGTTATACCCGGTTTTTTTATTCTTCTTTAAAACAATGTTTAGTATGCCGGCCCCACCGCCTGAGGCATCGTATTTTGCAGACGGATTGGTCATCACTTCTACACTTTCTATTGCGTTGGCAGGTATCTGGTCCAGCGTTAACGTGGTAGGGCGGCCGTCAACAAGTATTTGCGGGGCGCTATTCCTGAGGCTTACGTTTCCGTCAATGTCCACATTTACGGAGGGTACATTTTTCATAACATCCACTGCGGTACCGCCTTCACTCACGATATTTTTTTCTACGTTAAATACTTTCTTGTCTATATCCAGTTTCATAAGGGATTTTTCAGCGGTAATGGTAACGCCTTCTAATACAGTAGCTTCGGCCGTTAGCGTGATTTTGCCCAGGTCTTTTTCAAGAGATCCATTCATTGGGCTTGCGGGCATGGCAGTACCCGCCGGTGGCCTGGCTCCGTTAATACCACCAGGCATAAACGAAATAGTTTGATCGTATTCCTTATATCCCAAAGAAGAAATTTTTATAAACAATTTCGTATTTGCAGGAAGATCCTCAATATCAAAATCCCCGTTTGCCATGGTAGTTACACCTGTGATCAGCACCTGCTTACTTATTTTAGTGGTCGAATCCATTTTGCTTTGCAGCACTAATACGGATGCATCATTTACAGGCTTTCCCTCATTATCTACCACTTTTCCCAATATGTGAGCAGCAACGCCACCTGTGGGGGGTACAGGTGAATTTTGTTGTGCTGACAAATGAAGTGTGCCAGCCAATACTAAAGCGAATACAAAAATCTTTTTCATACATATAATTTATGAGTGCGAAACTATATCAGCTATTACAGGAAATTGGGCAAATGAGGTAAACACAGAGAATGTTGCTGTTAACCTTAAAAAGACTTTTCATTCATGATGGTATTTCAGTATCATGTAGCATCAAAATGAGTTGAAACGGCAGAAATTTTTTGGCTTATATGCCAACGCTCATCATTCCTAATAGGTGTTGCAGAAATTCCGGTGCGGAATTTGAGTAACTTAAAATTCAAATTAATAATATATGAAAAGAATATTCTTGATGTCCATGCTATTCTTAATGGCGATGGCCTTTAACAAAGAGACCTATGCAAAAACGGCAAACGATAGTACTCAAAATAAAAAACCGGCTCCTGTTCCAAATGATGCAGGTTTGAAATTGCCCTCCGGATTTAGTGCGGATATATTTGCCGATGGTTTGGGTGAAGCACGCCATTTGGCTGTTACGCCAGCGGGCGATGTGTATGTAAAGCTTTCCAGTCTTAAAAACGGGAAGGGTATTTACTATTTACACGACGCTAACGGCGACGGAAAAGCAGAAGTAAAGACAGGATTCGGAGATTTTGCAGGAACCGGAATGGGCGTGAAAAACGGGTATTTATATGCCTCCTCCGATACAAAAATTTTTCGTTACAAGCTCGATGCGAATGGTAAAGTTATGGATCCTGCTAATCCCGAATTGATCATAACGGGTCTGCTGGACCGTCATGAGCACTCATCAAAACCTTTTACTTTCGATGATGCCGGAAATATATATGTTACGATCGGCGCCTATTCAAATGCCTGCCAGGTAAAAGACAGGACCAAAGGATCGCCCGGTATAACGCCCTGCCCTATACTCGACTCTGCCGGTGGCATTTGGAAATTTAGTGCAGATAAATTGAACCAAACTTATGGTGACGGGGAACGATATGCAACGGGTTTGCGCAATGAAATGGGCATAGCGTGGAATACAGATGTAAATGCCTTGTATGTAACGCAACATGGAAGGGACCAGTTGAATGATCTCTTCCCGGATCTTTATACAACCAAACAAAGTGCTGAATTACCTGCTGAATGTCTTTATCGTTTAGACCAGGGAGCTGATGCCGGCTGGCCCTACATATATTATGACCAGATTCAACATAAAAAAATTCTTATGCCTGAGTATGGTGGGGATGGTAAAAAAGAAGGCGGTGAAAACGCGATTGATCCACTTGTCGCTTTCCCGGGGCATTTAGCCCCCGACGGTCTGCTTTTTTATGAAGGCAATATGTTTCCGGAAAAATACAAACATGGTGCGTTCATTGCATTTCATGGATCCTGGAACCGGGCACCGGAACCACAAAAAGGCTTCTTCGTTGCTTTTGTGCCATTTAAGGATGGAAAGCCGAGTGGAGACTGGGAAGTGTTTGCAGATAATTTTGCAGGGGGAGATGAATTTATGTCACCTAATAAAGCAAAACATCGTCCGTGTGGTTTAGCCGAAGGCCCGGATGGGTCTTTATACATAGCGGACGACCAGGGGGGAACTATTTATAAAATTGTTTATAACGGAAAGTAAATGAAGGAGACCTTATTGAGTTTATTTTTAGCGATCCCTTTTAACCTGGGTTTATTTGCACAATCTTCTACGAAATCTTTAATGGACAGTGGGCGAAAAGTTTATCAAAAAAATTGCCTGGCCTGTCACCAGGCGGATGGAGGAGGTGTTCCAAAAATGAACCCTCCCCTTATTGACGCTTCATTTGTTACAGGGGATAAGATCAAACTCGTTCAATGGGTATTACTGGGTTCTACTGAAAAAGTGCCGATAGATGGCAAATATTACTCAAATAATATGCCCGCACAAGCAGGCCTGAAAGACCAGGAAATTGCAGAAGTGCTGACGTATATACGCAACAATTTTCATAACAAAGCAAGCACCATAACTGCAACTGAAGTAAAAAAAATAAGAGCAACAACACCGATTGCTAAATAAATGATACCCATCGAGAAAAAGTCTGGTCTTTGCATGATCCGGGAGACTGTATTGTCGGGAGCTTTTTAATTGTTTACAGAACGCTGGCGCCAGCGGTTCTACTCCTGGCAGAACTGCAACATTGCTTCAAGGTCTTCTTTTTTATTAAAATTGACTTTATGTTCTTCCAGGTAGTTTGATATTTTTTCACTTGCAAAAAGAGCGTAAAAGTTTTTTTTATCAGCCCTTAAAAAATGATTGAACGAATCAGCTATGTAAAAAGAATTTACCTGCCGGAACAAAATATCTTTTTTAACCTGTAAATGGGCTATCTTCCCGTTGCTGTTGCTAATGGACCCGTATGTTTCTATAGACCCAGTTTCTGTGGGCATATCATAACCACCCCTTTTTTTATATGGAATCTGTACCATCTGCTGTTTTAGCGCCAGTTTATAGTCACCCTTTTTAAAAATCTCCCTCACATAACCGTTATCGAAATAAAAACGCAAAGAATCAATAACAAGGTAGCTAATCAGCAAAGGATCGGCTATAGCAAGCGTATCGCCCCCTTCATTTATAAAATGCATTTCATCGAGCAGAAAATTATAATTGAAACGCTGTGTAGATGAAGTTCCGTTTTTAAACCAGGCAACACCCTCCGTAAAGGCAGGAAACACATACATAGCTTCATTGGGGAGCACTTCATTGGGGATCTCTCCTGCTTTTACGGGATATTCTTTTTGTGCGGTAGCCGCATGCATACAAAATACACATACCGCCAGTAGTATTCGTCTGCTCATATCACTTGTTTAATGCGGGAAACTTACATTAGCAATTTTAGATAACCCTGTCACCTTTTGCATTCTTCCCCCTTTCTAAATTTCCTGTTTCAAAAATAACATATTTCCCTAACCTGTAAACCTTCCTGGTTTTTCGAACAGGATTGAATGCCAATAAAAATTGAAGAAAATTTATTGTGTCCTTATCACCTCTTTAAAATCATTTGTGATAGTGGCTTGCATGATACCTGTAGTATCTTTATTCGTATAATGCATAGCCACATGAAATTGGCAGATATACAATTTTTTTTCTTTTTCGGCATAATAAACTACATCCTTTATTGTAAATGCTACACCGGCATGAGGTGTTTTATTTAGGTATTCATCCATAGTTTGTACCAGCTTATTTTGCAGGGCTGCTCCCGATAATACTTTGGGTTTACAACCCGCACCAATGGTCAATAATAACACAAAAGTCACAAAATACTTCATGAGTTTTTTGCTATAAAAATAATTAATAAACCATTAACCCTTCCTGGTTAACCGCGAAACAGTGGCTAATTAATATTTTGAGGTACTGAAAGATAGGGGAATTAATAATTTTTGGAAATTGATGGCAATATTATAAGCCTGGACGTGTGCGAATACCAATGGCTTTTATTTATTATTTTCCATGCGTAAGTTATCAATTCAAGCAAAATTTTGATTTCAATGATCTATAGATTAGCTCTTAATAAAGGGTTCGCCTTTATTGAGTGCAGGCGGGCCACGGAGGTGTATTGTGCTTTCTTACATGGATGTATTTACCTGGATAGGGATAATGTTTTGGTTTGCATTTCGCTTGTTATTGTCTTAATAAAAAAATCAAAACGGAAAACTGATATGACCCATATGGCAAAGGAGCAATGTATTAAAATGTCTTATTTGTTGTTAGCCACTGCCGGCAAATATTAATGAAGACAAGGCGCTGAAATAAAAAGTATGTAAGACAACGGTTTGGGGTAAACGCTTTTAATTCGCTATACCCACGATAAAAAATCCTTACTAATAGTGAAGAAAATGTATAACCAATGTGCAATAAAAATGGATGGGCTATCCTGGGTTTCATTTAAAAATGTTTTCTATAAAAACTTCAATTTTGGGAAGAAAGATGACAAGGCCAGCAATTACGCTGGAAACAGATACCAATAATACGGCGCCTGCAGCTATGTCCTTAACTTTTTTTATCGCGGGATCAATCGAGGTAGTTACTATATCTGAAAGCTTTTCAATCGCAGTGTTTACCATCTCTAATCCCATAACAAGCGATGAACATAAAAGGATAATAATCCATTCAAACTTATTTATCCCAAATACGATTCCGGATAAAAATGCAATGCCTGTTATCCTAAATTGAATCCTGTAATTTCTTTCGGTTTGAAAACAAATTTTTAGCCCGTTCCATGCACATTGAATTGATTTAAAAAGTCGCATAAATTTTTTTTAAAAAAATTATAAAATACACTATAAGTAGAAAATTAGGTCTTATTCGTGAAATGAACAGTTCCAGGAAACAAGATTGTTCTGTTCTTTTTTCTTAAACTACCAATCGTTTTTGTAAACTTTAGTTTCATCTTTTTCCAAAAGCTGTGAAAGTCGTTGTGTCCTGCAAGGAAGCATCTCCTGTAAGCAAACCAAATAAGCGTTATTGTTGAAAAATAAAACAACTTATACAGGTAGTAACTTACTTTTTTTGAGAACTCATTTTTATTTGCGTGGATCATCATAAAGCGCTGTAGTTGAAAATCTATATGGAAAGTCTCATCAAGTAAAATATCAGTACATATTTGTTTCAAAAGGATACAGCCAGTGGCATCTTTCAGCGATTGATAAAATACCTGTGCAGTGCTTTCTACCGTGATTACCGCAAGTGTCCACAATTCCATGCTTGAATTGTAATAACGAAATTTTCTAAACAAGGTATCGGCCCAGTTTTGTCCAATTCTTTTCTCACCAATGCGATCGAGGTATTTACCAAGATTATTTCCATGCTTTTGCTCTTCTTTAATAAATAATGCTACGGCTTGCGGATAATAACCATCTTTGATTTTGGCAGCATAATTTATTGAAGCTTTTAATAAATGCGAACCGTCTGATGTTTCACCTAATTGCCATGCCTGTAATGCCGATAATATATTCCTTCTTTCAGTTGACGTCAAAGAAGCTTTCAGTTGCCAGTTTATTCTTTGGATTTTGATATTACGTTCAAAATATTCTATCCAGGATTGAGATGTCTGCATTTTTTAGACTTTATTTTTATTGTTTTGATAAAATTGAATGACCGCATAGAGTAGCACCAATCCTATGCATATTGTCCAACCGATAAATATTATGGTTATTAGGTTGTGCTCTCTTGTTTCGACTACCTGCAAGGAACGGCTAACTGCAACAAACCTGGCCGGTGAGGATTTAGAACTAACTATTACCGTTGCCATTCTTACGCCAGGCTTTGGCTGCCAGGTTAACTCATTGTCACCATGAGATTTTGCGTAATCAAAAACGACTCCGGGGAGTTGAGGCATTTTACCACTAAGAAGACCCGATGACCTTACCGGATTTCCTGCGGCGTCATACAGTACAGCGAATACAGAAAGACTTTGTTCGATATCAATGGTATCACTAAAGAAAATGTCGACGGGAAGCCCCTCTCGGAGTTTTGCATCTATGTCGCGTGCGATTTGTATTTGAGGGTCGTTAGCTGAGGTTCGGTAGCTTTGTTGAACCGCTGTATAAACAACTCCTAAGATAATAGTGGTAATTGCTACCATGAAGAGATAATTCAGAAACGAACATGTTTTCATATTTGTATATTTTTCAGTTTTAAAAGTACTTTGTATTTCAAAGTAAATGGGTAAAAAAAATTATTTCATGTTCTTTATCATCTTTTCCAATGCCGATAAATGTTGCTGAAATGCTTTTTCACCCACTTTGGTTGCGGCGTACGTCGTGTTTGTTTTCCGGCCTATAAATCCCTTATTCACTTTAATATAACCTGCATCTTCCAGCGATTTGATGTGGGAAGCAAGGTTTCCGTCCGTTACTTCAATCAATTGTTTCAGGGTGTTAAAATTTATAGCATCATTCACCATGAGTATGCTCATGATACCCAGTCTTATGCGGCTGTCAAAAACTTTATTAAGATTTTCGATAGGGTTATTCATCTGTAGTTGTTATTCATTGTTGCTTTCACGTTCATATTTAAACCACATTAATAGTCCGTATAGTATATGTAAAATTCCAAACCCAATCGCCCAAAAATAAATTCCATAGCCCATTATCCAAAGATTCAAAATTCCGAGCCCCAACTGGCCATATCCCAGGTACCTGACTTCTCCGAGGGTATATTTACTTCCATTCACCAGGGCAAGCCCATAGAAAATTAAACAACCAGGGGCCATTAAATCGTAAAAGCCCAGTTGAAGACACTTTAATAAAAATAATCCGCCTACTCCCAACGGGATAAGTGTATTCCACAAGAGACGCATGGAGGAAGTGCCCCAAAGCGGGTTACCCGTTCGCTTACTCCTCAGGTAGGTGAAAAAGAATGAAGAGATAAAAGCTGCCACGAAAGTTAATGAGGCAATGGTAACGAGTTGGTTTATTAATAAAATAACTCCGTCCCTGAAAATATATCTCCCCCTGTCATCGTTCAATGCAGCACTGTGTTCATAGTTATATACAGAAATTTTTGAATTGGCAAACCAGGCTCCCACAAGTGCACAAAGGCCTGCAGAAATTCCACTAAGCCCGCTGAGACTTATGAATTTACTGCTTCGTTCCATCATATTTTTGATATGCTGAATATTCTGAAGAGATTGATGTTGTTCATCCATAAAAAGTACTTTGAATTGCAAAGTAAATACATCTTTTTTAAATTTCCTATTAATCATTTAAAATCATTATTGTCCGGATAAAATTCTGCGAATCGGCTAAAACGCTTTGGGAACAAGGGTCACGGCCCTCTCCCTTGGGAGAGGGGTTGGGGTGAGGCTTTACAGGCTGCCAAAGTCTTTTAAACATTTAGTCGGACAATCATGTAAAATATCTTATTCGCGGGAATAGAAGCAAGCCTATACAATTGAACTAAATATAACGTGTTTAATTAGTTCAACACAGCGGCTATGATGCCACAGGCCTCCGCAATTTCTTCGTGAGAAATGGTGAGTGGAGGTACAATTCGTAAACATTGTGGTGCAAATAAAAACCAGTCGGTAAAGACTCCCTTATCAATCAGTGCATCAATAACTTTTTTATTTTCTTCAAAGTTTTCAAACTCAAGTGCAATCATCAGACCACGGCTTCTGATCGTTTTAATTTTTTTAGATTGAAGATTTTCAAGAAACAGTTTTTCTTTTTCAAAAACAGTTTCTACGATTTTTTCATGAAGCAAATATTCCAGCGCGGCATTTCCGGCAGCACAACAAACCGGGTGACCACCAAAAGTATTGATATGTCCAAGCACGGGATTGCTGGTAAGGGAATCCATTATTTTTTTATCGGCAATGAAGGCGCCCAGGGGCATGCCCCCGCCAAGCGCTTTCCCCAGGAGCAAAATATCCGGAACTATATCAAATTGTTGAAAGGCCCAAAGGCTGCCGTTACGACCAAAGCCACATTGAATCTCATCCAGTACCAGCAATGTACCCGTATCATCACATTTTGTCCTAAGCTCTAGCATCCATTTTTTATCCGGGATGATAACGCCGGCTTCTGCCTGTATGGTTTCTGCCACAACACAAGCGGTTTTTTCACTAATATATTGAAGACTTTCGTAGGAATTAAAAGTAAGGTGCAAAATATCGGGAAGTAACGGGCGAAATGCATTGCGCCAATATTCACTTCCCATAATACTTAATGAACCTTGTGTGCTTCCATGATAGCTGTTGTTACATGCAGCAACCTGTGTTCTGCCGGTGTATCTTTTTGCCAGCTTCATGGCGCCTTCTGTTGCTTCAGTGCCTGAGGAAGTGAAGAATACGGAATTAAGAGTAACGGGCAATTGATCGGTGAGCAACTTTGCATAAGCCGTTTGGGGAGACAAAACCAGTTCACCATTGACCATTACATGGAGGTAATCATTTATTTGCTTGTTGATGGCGCTGATCACTTTTTTATTACCATGCCCGATATTGCAAACACTGATACCACCAATAAGGTCGATATATTCTTTGTTATTGATATCGTACAATTTGCAACCCTGGGCTTTTACGATTTCCAGTAGCAAAGGGGCAGGAGAGGTCTGTCCAATGTGATTTAAAAATACCTGGCGGTTGGTCAAAGTGCTGTACTATTTACGAAGTTTACTACGCGATATTAAAACTTTATTTTATTCGCCATTTTTGTACGAATTTAGGAAGTAATTAATGCAAGTTTTTATTTTGACGTAAAAATAAATATCGTAAAGTGAGCAAAGAAGCATTGAAAAGCATAAAAAGTTTTCTTTGTGCCCGGGTTTACATTATTTACGACGCTGAGTAAAAGATGCCCAAAGGACTCATGTACAAGGGAGTGACACAACTGGGTTGACCAATGAAATATCGCTGGTAAACAAAAAGAAAAAATATGTCTTTAATAATTGAAGTAAGGGGAAAAACCCCTTCGTTTGGCCATAACTGTTATATAGCCCCCAATGCCACTATTGCCGGGGATGTAATAATGGGTAATGATTGCAGCGTTTGGTTCAATACCGTTATACGCGGTGACGTAAACAGTATACGAATGGGAAATAAAGTAAATGTGCAGGATGGGGTCATTATCCATTGTACGTTTTTACAGGCTGCCACCGTTATTGGAAATAATGTGAGCATTGGGCACAATGCCATAGTACATGGATGCGTTATTGATGACAATGTGCTGGTGGGAATGGGGGCCATTGTGATGGATAATGCAAAAATTGGCAGTAACTCCATTATTGCCGCCGGGGCCGTTGTACTTGAAAATACTACCGTAGAGCCTGGTTCTATTTATGCAGGTGTGCCGGCAAAAAAAGTGAAAGATATTCCCGGGGAATTAATAAGCGGGGAAATAAACCGGATCGCGGATAATTATGTGATGTACGCCGGGTGGTTTAAGGTATAAAAAACTTCCTGTTTGTTTTAGATAATTTATTTAAATCTTAACAGGTCATTATCCATATGGGCAAATAATTTGCTCTTTAATATTAAGTAATGAAAAAATATTTTTTCATCGTGTTTTGTGCCGGGATGCTGTCCGGGTGTTTGGTTTTTAAGAAGAAGGAAAAATACGATTGCCCTACCAATGGAAAGAATATTGGGGCTGAAAGGATTTTATCAGGTGATAAAGCGGCTATAAAAGCCGCGAGAAAAGCTAAAAAATTTAAATATTAAAAAGCAACTATTATTTATACCCTTTAAAAATTTCAAAACGAACGTATGTGTTATCATTTAAAAACAAATTTTGGTGGAACAGAAGCCGTTATAGACGACAATTGCGGCGTATCTAAATTCTATTCAATCGCGGATATTTTGGCAGATGGCCTGGATGTAAAGTTTATGAACCAGGTTGACGACACCGAAACCCTTGATTGGGACTTCAGGTATAAGAACCATATGCTAATACTTCATTATAATACTTTTAATGGTGTATCTATATTGCCTCACGATATAAAAGGGATTGCCAGGGAAAATAAAGCGGTACGGGAAGTTGCAAGATTTTTAGAAAAGAATGCATACTAAAGCTCAGTACCCGCACGGAAGGGATGTTTTTTACCACTTCTTTGTGTCAATTGTGCCGAGAATATTTAAATAGCTAATATAACGGCCCGCAGCAATTTTTCCTTCATCTACTGCTTTTTTTACAGCACATCCTGGTTCCTCAATGTGCATACAGTTGTTGAATCGGCATTCAGACATTACAGCTTTCATTTCGGGAAAATAATGAGATAATTCATTTTTCTCAATATCCATTAATGCAAATTCACGCAATCCTGGTGTGTCAATAATTTTTCCCTTGTTATTTGTCGAAAGATCAAACATTTCAGCAAACGTAGTTGTGTGTAAACCCTTGCCGCTCCAGTCACTTACATCCTGGGTTTTTAATGTGAGTTCGGGAAAAACAATATTTATAAAAGAAGACTTGCCTACCCCGGAATGACCACTCAGTAAGGATGTTTTGTCTTTCAGAAGATTGGTAACTTCCTCCACACCTTCCTTTTTTTCAAGGCTCATTAGTATAACTTTGTAGCCGTTGGTTTCATAAGTACATTTCAATTCATCAAATTTTTCCAGTTCCTTTTTTTTATACAAATCACTTTTGTTAAAAACAATAATTGCCGGTACATGGTATGCCTCAGAAGCTACCAGGAATCTGTCAATAAAACCCTGCGAGGTCTTAGGATCTTTTAGTGTTGCGAATAGAAGACTTTGATCAAGATTGGAAGCTATGATATGATGCTGATGTTTATTGTGTGGCGACTGCCTCGTGATATAATTTTTCCTGGGATAAATGTTGGTGATCACTACGGATTCTTCCTGTATGTCTTCTTTGTCAACCTCCACCCAGTCGCCTACTGCCACCGGGTTAGTGGACGTGATATTATCAATCTTAAATTTACCTTTAATGCGGGCGTTATAAAATGCTCCTGCATCATTTTTTACCACATACCAGCTTCCGGTTGATTTATATACGAGAGCTTTCATGAAGTGAAGTTAATGGGTTAATTGGTTTACCTGTTACCTGGTAAAATTCGTATAATTAGGAAAAGATTCGCTTTATTTCAGTCAGGGAAATTTTTTAAATATGGTAAACCTTAAAACAACTTCGAGCAATAGCAATGCCATGGCGGCGAAAACGAGCGGATAAAATTTTTCGGTAAAGCGATGGAAGGTGGTTATTTCAACTTTAGATTTCTCCAGGTGATCAATTTCAGTATAAATATTCTGCAGGCTTTTATTATCAGTAGCCCGAAAATATTTTCCGCCGGTTTCATCTGCTATATTTTTCAGTAGCTTTTCATCAATAGCCACTTTCTCGTTCTGCATCACAATACCCATCGGGGTGCTTACAGGGGTAGGCGCATAGCCATCTGTACCCACGCCAATTGTATAGACTTTTACCTTAAAAGCTTTGGCTATTTCCTTCGCTGTTGCCGGATCAATGAGTCCGCCATTATTAACGCCATCCGTCAGGAGTATGACAACTTTACTTTTTGCCTTGCTGTTCCTGAGCCTGTCCACACTGGTTGCCAACCCTGAGCCTATTGCTGTTCCGTCTTCGAGAAGGCCATTCCTTATTTGCTTAATCTGGCTGATCAATACATAATGATCAGTTGTAAGCGGGCATTGTGTAAAACTTTCTCCAGAAAAAATTACAATGCCAATTCTATCATCAGGCCTGTTATTTACAAAATCTTCTGCAACTTTTTTCGCGGCTTCCATCCTGTTTGGCGTAAAGTCCTGGGCCGTCATACTGCCACTTACATCAATGCATAAGATGATATCCACTCCTTCACCTTCTTTTTGTTGTTCGTCAAATTTTGTTTGTGGGCGTGCAAGCGCAGTTATGATACAACTCAATGCCAGCAACCTAAAAATAAAAGGGGCATTGTGAAAGGTACTTTTCCAGGAACGTGTTGTTGACAATCCCTTTGTTGTGGAAATACTTATAGTTGCCGTCTGTCTTTTTCCTTTTGCTATTTTCCAATAAACCAATAATGGAATAATAGCAAACAACAGAAAAAAAAGCGGTTGCCCAAAGGTTATATCATTAAAATAATCAAATATCACTTCTTATTTTTGTATTGTTTTGGTGTATGGCTGATATCATTTCCTTTGTTTGTTGCAGGCACTTTTCGCTATCAGTTTGAGAAGGGATAAATTTGGCAAATTTTACAGCGTTACCCATACGAAGACAATTCGCATAGGCAAAAAGTTGTTCTTTCTCCAGCCCGTACTGATCCAGTTCCATCAGCGTTTCATCTGAAGTAAGGTACATCTTATATGTTTTCGTATGCCTGGAGAGATAACGTTTGAAAATTTCAGTGAGCCTCGTATGATATTTTTTAACTTCATTTTGCTGAAGCCACTGTGCATTCTCTAATTCGGTTAAAGATTGCATGGCTTCATCATAAGGTGGAAGTCTTGCATTAAAAAGATCCAGCGTATTTATTTTCTTTTTGAAAAATTTCGTGAGAAACAGGATCCAGAGTACGAGCAATACAACCGCTACAGCCAGTAAGGCCCACCACCACCAGGGCCACTCTTTCTTTACTTCAATAATTTCTTTTATATCATGAAATGTTTTTACACTATCCATTGGCGCAAAAGACACATTGACCGGAATAGAATCAGTAAGCAGGTTAAAAGAAGAATCACCTTGTAAGGTTTCCACGTTTAGAGCCAGGGAAGGGATTACCTGCCTCCCTGAATCAAAGCTGGTAAGGGTTATATCCTGGCTGAAGTTTAAGTTACCGTTTATAAAAGAAGAATCAATTTTATTTTGCCGCACTACCTGGAAACGGGCAATCGTATCGGGCAAGATGAACCAGGAAAGCCGGTAGGTATTATCGGGCATGGAGGTGGACACCCTGAAATGAAATTGCTCACCTATGAGAATATTATTTTTATCAACAGAAGTTTTTATAGTCGCCGTTTGTGCAAAAATATTGTGAACACTAAGCAGGCAGCCTGCAAGGAGAATGATTTTAACTAACGATTTATGATAAACGCTTTTACTCAATTGTAGTATCTTTTCTCTTATTTTTTTCTTCTTAAAAAAAACTGTTGCAGAATTTTCACGTAATCTTCATCGGTGCGAAGGTGTAATAAGTCGGCGCCTGCTTTTTTAAAAATATTTTTGCATTGGTCTGTTTGCTGCATAAAATTCTCCTGGTAATTGTGGCGGACCAGGGGATCTGATGTATCCAGCCATTGTGTTTTTCCTGTTTCCAGGTCTTCCACTTCCAGCATACCTATATCGGGAAGCTGCATATCCATTTTGTCATAAATTTTAAGGCCAATAGCATCATGGCGGCTGCTCATTACCCGTAGCTTATCTTCATATTCTTCATCTATAAAGTCGCTCATAACAAAAGCAATGCTTTTGTGCCGGTTCGATTTGGAAAAGAATTTTAATGCTTCACTTATATTGGTTCCTGTTCGTTTAGGCTCTGCCGTTAGCAATTCTCTTACAATATACAATGCATGTTGTTTCCCCTTTTTAGGAGGAATATATTTTTCGATCTTATCACTAAAAAAAATAACGCCTACTTTATCATTATTGTTGATAGCGCTAAAAGTAAGTACCGCCCCTACTTCTGTGATGAGGTTTCTTTTGGTGCTGCGTAATGTGCCAAACAATGCGCTGGCACTTACATCGACCAGCAGGATAACGGTGAGTTCCCTTTCTTCTTCAAACACCTTGGTAAAGGGATGAGAAAAACGGGCACTTACATTCCAGTCAATAAACCTTACATCATCACCATGGTAATATTCCCGGACTTCCCTGAAGCTCATGCCCTTACCCTTAAAAGCAGAATGGTACTCACCGGTGAAAAGACGCGTTGTGATCTTTTTACTGATGATCTCCAGTTCCTTTACTTTTTTTATTATGTCGGCGGTCGTTAACATAACCACATCCCAACTGCTCTCTGTATGAGAACGCCTGGAATTTCTATTGTATTACTTTATGAAAAAATTATTCATGCTAATTGGCAACTCCTGGCCTGGTACCCGGCACCGCCCTTACGGTACATGCACCACTTTTAATATTTCTGTTATGATCATTTCTACATTTATATTTTCTGCTTCTGCTTCGTACGTGAGTCCGATACGATGTCGCAAAACATCTTTGCAAATATTTCTTACATCTTCAGGAATTACATAACCGCGCCTGTTCAGGTATGCATAAGCTTTGGCAGCCAGGGCAAGATTGATACTGGCCCTTGGAGAACCTCCAAAAGAAATCAATGGCTTTAGTTTCGCCAAATTATAGGTATTCGGGTAGCGGGTAGCAAATACGATATCAATAATATATTGCTCTACCTTTTCGTCCATATATACCTGGCGTACCAGTTCACGGGCATTTAATATTTCGTTTGTCGATACTACGGCCTCAATGGCAGCATGTTTTAACCCCTGCACATTTTGCCGGATGATGGCCTGTTCTTCGGTTTTCGTGGGATAATCAATAATGACTTTTAGCATAAACCGGTCAACCTGGGCTTCGGGCAATGGATAGGTGCCTTCCTGTTCAATAGGATTTTGCGTGGCAAGTACCAGGAAAGGCTCTTCCAGTAAATAAGAATTATTGCCAATAGTTACCTGCCTTTCCTGCATGGCTTCCAGCAAGGCGCTTTGAACTTTTGCGGGTGCCCTGTTAATTTCATCGGCAAGAATGAAGTTCGCAAAAATGGGTCCTTTACGAACCATGAATTCATTTTTTTGCTGGTTGTAAATCATAGTGCCTACTACATCTGCAGGTAAAAGGTCCGGCGTAAACTGGATACGGCTGAACTGGGCATTAATGGTGTAAGCAAGTGACCTGATTGAAAGCGTTTTCGCAAGTCCTGGCACCCCTTCCAGCAAAATATGCCCGTTACTCAAAAGGCCAATTAAAAGCCGCTCTACCATATGATTCTGGCCAACAATCACCTTACCAATTTCAGCATGAATTTTATCGATAAAAGAAGCTGAATGGTTAATTTTTTCATTCAACAAGCGAATATCTTCTGAGGTCTGTAACATTTTGTTAGAATAAAATTTAAATTAAAAAGCCAAAGGGCTGCAAATTACGAACAACCCATAAACAAAAAAGGCGCTAATAATAGGCTTACGGAAAAAGTATGTTAAATTTGGCATCTGTTAAACTAATTAATTATGGTAGATGAAGAATTGATTACATCAAGCAATCAACTGGAAGGCTATAAAATAACGAAACATTTGGGCATTGTTCGTGGCATAACAGTGAGATCGCGCAGCTTATTTGGTAACATTGCCGGCGGATTACAAACATTATTGGGTGGAACCATTTCAATTTATGTTGATCTCTGCGAAAAAACGAGAATTGAGGCTTACCAGCATATGATACAGCATGCCAATGAAAAAGGTGCCAATGCTATTATTAATATAAGGTATGATGCGAATGAAGTAATGAATGGCGTTACTGAGGTATTATGCTATGGTACCGCGGTTCAGGTGGTGAATCTATAATAACAAAAATAATATTAGAAGTCATTTGATATGAGAGATTACAAAGGGGGGACTTTTAGTTCCTCTTTTTATTTGTACAAAAAATACGTTCAAAAATCAAAGGTCTTGCCTTTTTCCTTATCATAATTCTCATTATACTTCACGAAAAAATTAAGATAAGCGACCCTGCTTACTCTCATAAACCATGGTTGCAAAATGATAATTAAAAGTCCGTTAAAAAGCAGCCAGTACAAAACCCGGTTATCTTCTGTTGATATGCCTACAATTAGCCACCAGGCTATAAAGGTTATCCCGGAAAATAGTACCACCAAGGCATAACTCACATACCCGGTGCCATACCAAAAGCCCGGTTCCAGCTCAAATTTTTGACGACAAACCGGGCATTCATCATACATATCGAAAATGTGGGAGAGCTTTAATTTTTTATAAGGATTGTTGTCCTTGAACATATCTCCCCTTCTACAACGTGGACATCGCATAGTGAACATGCTCCATAAATAATTTGGTTTGGGCTTTTTTTCCACGTCTGTCATATACCAAAGTTAAACTAATGCAGTGATCTTATTTTTAAAATGGCTTTTTAGCTCATTAGTTTAGTGCCGGTTGGAGAGGAGTAATTTTTTTTCTTTCCCCAATTTGCTGGCGCCACATGGCATAATACAATCCCCTTTGACTGATTAGTTCTTCATGGGTTCCTGTTTCAATTACATCTCCTTTTTCCAAAACATAAATCTTATCAGCGTGCATAATCGTACTCAGCCGATGTGCAATTAAAATAGTGATCTGCTCTTTTTTGGACGAAACATTTTTTATGGTGTTGGTAATTTCTTCTTCCGTTAATGAATCCAGTGAAGAAGTGGCTTCATCAAAAATTAACAGGTGGGGATGACGGAGTAATGCCCTCGCAATGGATAAACGTTGTTTTTCACCACCGGAAACTTTTACACCACCTTCACCAATTAAAGTATCAAGTCCGTTATCTGCGCGGGAGAGCAGGGTATTGCAGGCAGCTTTTTGCAACACGTCCAGGATATCTTCATCAGTTGCTGCCGGATTTACAAACAACAGGTTTTCTTTTATAGTTCCTGCAAAGAGTTGTGTATCCTGCGTTACAAAGCCGATTTGCTTTCTTAAAGCATCAAAGTCAATGTCTTCCCCATCAATTTTGTTATACAAAATTTTCCCCTGCTGAGGAACGTATAAGCCAACTAATAATTTTACAAGCGTTGTTTTTCCTGAGCCCGATGGGCCAACAAATGCAATGGTTTCGCCTTTTTTCACATCAAAACTAATATTATTTAAGGCCGGTTGTTGTGCAGACTGATGTTTAAATTTTACGTTTTTAAATTCAAGTTCTTCAATGTTATTAATAGTGGTAGGGTTATCTGGTTTCACCTCAGGCATCTTAGACATGAGGGTGTGAAAATTATTTAACGATGCTTCCGCTTCCCGGTAAGAAATAATGATGTTACCAATTTCCTGCATGGGAGCAAAAAGGAAGAAGCTATAAAACACCAATGAAAGGTATTGCCCCGGGGTAATGGCATTTTTAAATATCAGCCATAACAGGGTAAATGTAATTACCTGTTGTAAAAAGTTCACCATAGTTCCCTGGATGAAACTTATCGTGCGTATGCTTTTAACTTTTCGCAATTCAAGCTTCAGAATTTTAAATGTATTATTATTAAGTCTGTTTACTTCCTGGTTGGTTAATCCAAGACTTTTCACCAATTCAATATTTCTTAGTGACTCTGTGGTTGAGCCAGCTAACGCATTGGTTTCATTCACAATATTTTTTTGAATGGCTTTTATTCTTCTGCTAAGCAAACTGGTAACCACTGCTATTAAGATAATTCCAATCGTATACACCGGCATAATTACCCAATGCAACCGGAAAGCATAAACAGAAATAAAGACGATGCTCACAATGATGACGAAAAAAACATTTATAAAATTAGTGATGAATTTTTCAGTATCTGCTCTTACTTTGGTAAGTATAGACAGGGTTTCGCCACTTCGCTGGTCTTCGAAATCCTGGTAAGGCAGTCTCATGCTGTGTCGTAATCCATCTGTAAAAATAGTAGCGCCAAATTTTTGAATAAGGACATTGGAGAAATAATCCTGGAAGGCCTTCGCAATCCTGCTAACCATCGCCGTGCCAATCAAAAGCAACAGGAAGAACAATAAGCCATGATATTGGCCCCTGCCAAAGAAAAATTCGCTCTCGCTTCTTGGGGTTTTGTCGGGAAAAACATGGGGATGATTAACAAATAAATCAAGCACATTCCCTGTTATCCACGGGGCAAATAAAGAAAAGACCTGGTTCATCGCAGCCAGGAAAAGGGCTAAAATAGCCAACCCTTTATAAGGCTTTATATATGATATTAATAATTTCATTGGGCAAATTTAGCCAACAACTGATAATTTCTGAGAGGAACTCTGATTTTTTATCCTGCCCAACCTTCCCTGTCTAAACTTCTGTATTGAATGGCTTCAGCCAGGTGTTCGGGTTTTATATCATCACTTCCGGCCAGGTCAGCAATAGTTCTGCTTACTTTCAATATTCTGTCATAGGCGCGTGCAGAAAGATTTAATTTTTCCATAGCCACTTTTAAAAGATTGGAACCTGCCTGCGTTATTACACAAATCTCTTTAAGCATTTTGCTACTCATTTGTGCATTGCAATAAATGCCGGGATTATCTTTGAACCGGGAGGCTTGTCTTTCCGTAGCTTTTATAACCCTCGCCCTGATTGTTTCACTTTTTTCAAATTCATGTTTTGATGAAAGTTCGCTGAAAGCAACAGGGGTTACTTCTACATGAAGGTCTATTCTATCCAGCAACGGCCCTGAAATTTTATTCAGATATTTTTGTACGGCTCCCGGCGGGCAGGTACATTCTTTTTCAGGATGATTGTAATAGCCGCAAGGGCACGGATTCATAGAAGCGATCAGCATAAAGCTGGCAGGAAATTCCAAGGTCACCTTTGCCCTGGAAATAATAATCTTTCTTTCTTCCATCGGCTGTCGCATTACTTCCAATACGGTTCTTTTAAATTCCGGTAATTCATCTAAAAACAATACACCGTTGTGCGCCAAAGAAATTTCTCCGGGCTGAGGAATACCGCCACCGCCCACTAATCCTGCATCGGAAATGGTGTGATGAGGCGAACGGAAAGGACGCCTGGAAACGAGTGTTGCATTTTCCGGAAGTTTGCCCGCTACACTATGAATCTTAGTGGTTTCCAGGGCTTCCAATAAGGTAAGTGGCGGAAGTATGGTTGGCAAACGCTTCGCCAGCATGGTTTTACCCGCGCCGGGAGGACCTATCAGTATCGCATTGTGCCCGCCTGCCGCAGCAATCTCCAAAGCTCTTTTTATATTTTCCTGTCCTTTTACATCACAAAAATCTATCTCGAAATCGCTTTGTGCATTGGCAAACTCTTCACGCGTGTTGACAACGGTTGGCTTTATGGAATTCTCATCAATAAAAAAATCAATTACGTCATTAATGTGGCCAACTCCAAATACACTGAGGTTATTGACCATTGCTGCTTCGCGGGCGTTTTCTGTTGGAAGAATCAGCCCTTTAAATTTTTCTTTTCTCGCCTGGATCGCAATAGGCAATGCTCCCTTGATCGGTCTAACGGTGCCGTCTAAACTAAGTTCGCCCATGATAATATAATCTGTAAGCTTCTCCGGATTTTCTAATTGTTCACTTGCAGCCAGTGTGCCAATGGCAATAGGCAGGTCGAATGCAGTTCCGCTTTTTTTAATGTCAGCAGGCGCTAAATTGATAACGAGTTTTGTCCTGGGAAAATGAAATCCGTTGGCTTTAATGGCGCTTTCCATTCTCTCGAGGCTTTCTTTTACTGCATTATCCGCAAGCCCGACAATTGAGGTAAACTTGCCACTACTCACATTTACTTCAACAGTTATAGTAATTGCTTCTACCCCATAAACAGCACTCCCGAAGGTCTTGACTAACATTAGCTGAAATTAGCTAAAAATTTTTTATATGGTGATTTCATCATATTTAGCATCCGGATTTCTATTGGTATGAAATATTGAGGAAATGAGTATTACTTTTCGTTCCTCATCAATACGATAAATAATCAGGTATCAGAAAGTGTTAATTTTCGTCTCACTAAAAAGTTGTGTTCGCTCCGGGTATCTTTTTGGATGTTGCTCTATTTCTTTTAAACGATTGTAAACTTCTATTTCAAATCGGTTGCCTAAATCAGCTTGTTTCTCTTCATACCATATCCAGGCATCCGGCAATTCTTTTCTTGCTCGCAGTAGCAGTATAGTTTTAAAACCTATTAAAGACTTCTGCGTTTTGCTTTTTGCACCTTCATAAATTCTTTTACATCGTCAGTTGTATATCCTTTTATTTTGTCTTGTTTCCATGCTTCATATTCCTTGTTTAATTCATCCGCAAATTGGTCATCTTTCCACCATTCTGATATTTTTTTATTTTCCTCTAATTCTTCATTTACACTGCTATAAAGCCAATCTGCCAGAATAATTTTTTCTTCAGCCGGCAAAACCAATAGTTCCTTCACATTATAAGGCATACGGATTTATTTTTATTTATAGAATTAAGTAAATAATAAGAAATTTTCACTGATAGGTATCTCCGGCTGTGAGTCCGTACGACAGGCGATTGCAGGAAAGCGACACGATGATACCAGGGAAATTTATAACCTCTTTTTTTATCTTCTGATAAAAAACAAAACAATGAAGACCCTAATGTGCCATATTTCAACTACAAGTTCTCCAGTAACTCTATTACCTTTTCTTTTTTAAGAATTAAATAACCTAACCGGTCGTTACTGATTCCATTTTTTAGATTGTAATTAAAGGAGAGTACTTCATCGTCAACTTTCGTTTCAAAATATTTGAAATTTATGTTGGGATAATTTTTTAACGATTCACCTATTTCATATAAATGTGTTGACAGAATAAATAGAGAACTTTTTATTTTAATGAGACCTTCGATCACCACCGTGCTGCATTTCATGGCATCCTGCACATTGGTTCCTTTAAACAATTCATCAATAAGTATCAGCCATTTTCTTCCGTCATTAATTTTAAGAATTGTATTTTTTATTCTCTGTACTTCATTATAAAAATAGCTTTCGCCCTTCATCACATTGTCCACCACATTTATGTTGCTTAACAATCCATCAAACAAAGAAAGTTTCATCGATTTTGCAGGTACGCCCATGCCTATGTGTGCCAGGAAAACCGCGCCGCCAACTGCTTTTATAAAAGTACTTTTACCAGCCATGTTTGCGCCCGTCAGGAAAACAAAATTATTTTGTTGGTCCAGTTCCAGGTCGTATGCTACCGGTTCATGCAATAAAATGTGGTACAGGCCAATTACATTCAGTTCCGGTTTAGGCGAGATGATAAATTCGGGAAAAACCAGGTCGAATTGTTTTACCGCCATAGCCATTCCATACCATGCATCAAGCTGGTAGTAGATTTCTATTACTTCTAATAAATTTTGTTTAAAATGATATCGAATATAATGGGCCAGGCGGAGCATTTCAGGCATGGAAAGTTCATCCATCTTTTGCTTTGCTGCAATAATGTTCAATTGGTTTTTTTCAATTAAAACTATTGCCTTCTGTAATATGCGCTTTAAATTTTCGGGTGCATCATCCGTTAAGAGAATAGCAATAATCTTTTGCATCCCTTTAATAAAATCAAAAGCATGTCCTGTTGAATATTTTACCAAAGAATAATCGGGCGCATGAAATATCTTATAAAAATAAGCAGAAGAAGTGGTAGCCCTGGCTGGAATCTGGTCAATGGTATTTTCATAAAATTTATGAATCATCATTACAGAACCATTACTGATAGCAAGTGGCCATTCTTCTTTCTTATCAAGAAAAATCTGTAATGTTTCCTGCACATTTTTAATGGAAACCAGGTCGCCAAGTGATTTACTGAAAATAGATTTAAGCTTTTCCCGGCCCCCTACCGTACGGGTAAAATTCAATTTATGAAAAATCGAAAATTCTTCATCGTGATGGAATACGGAAAGATCGTTTAACGTGGTTTTATCTGTTTCCATGTATGCAGGAACGTTGATTGGTTAATTTATTTTACCGGTCGAAAGAAAGTCTTTGCCCTTTTATAGATTCATCAAAGACGTGCTTTCCATAATCATCATTATTTGTATAGACACAATCTCCATTTACGAAAGTTTGCTCAATGGCCGCAGGGAAGGTATATCCTTCCAGAGGACTCCAGCCACATTTGTACAGAATATTTTCTTTTTTTACTGTTGTCGATCTGTTCAAATCAACTATCACCAGGTCAGCAAAATATCCTTCGCGTATATAACCCCTGTTTTCAATCTTAAAACATGCTGCAACCGCATGACTCATTTTCTCCGCAATTTTTTGCAATGAGATTTTTCCTTCCCTGTAGTAAGATAACATTAATAATAAAGGATGCTGTACCAAAGGCAATCCCGAATGAGCGTGTTCGTAAGGACCTTCTTTTTCTTCCAGGGTATGGGGGGCGTGGTCGGTGGCTATTACATCTAAACGGTCATCCAGCAGGGCTTTCCACAAAGCTTCCTTATTTTTTGCTTCTTTTATAGCAGGATTGCATTTTATTAAATAACCTAACCGGTCATAATCATCCGCGGTAAAATGCAAGTGATGCACACAAACTTCTGCCGTGATCTTTTTTTCCTGCAAGGGAATATCGCTGGTAAGAAGTTCCAGTTCTTTTTCCGTGGAAATATGCAAAACATGTAGCCTGCTGTTATATTTTTTTGCAAGAGATACCGCATAAGAAGAAGATTGATAACAGGCATTTTCATCCCTGACCAACGGATGATCGGCGGGCACCAGGTCATGCTTTGCATTTTTTATTTTTGCATAATTTTCCTTAATCCTTTTTTCATCTTCACAGTGGGTGGCAATAAGTAATTCACTTTCTGCAAATATTTTACTGAGCGATAATTCATCATCTACCAACATATTTCCGGTGCTGGAACCCATAAAAATTTTTACGCCGCATACATCTTTTTTTCTTTTATTCATTTTTAAAACTTCATTAGCATTGGTATTGCTGGTTCCCATGAAGAAGGAATAGTTAGCCAGCGAAGTTTGTTTTGCAATGGCGTATTTGTTTTCAAGCAATTCTTCAGTAAGTGCATTGGGAATGGTGTTGGGCATTTCCATGAAAGACGTTACGCCACCTGCAACGGCAGCTTTACTTTCGGTGTACATATTTGCTTTGTGTGTTAAACCGGGTTCACGGAAATGTACCTGGTCGTCGATAGCACCGGGAAACAGGTGTTTTCCTTCGCCATTGATCTCCGCTATTTTTTGTTTTACTCCAATGCTATTATCAATTCTTTCAATACGCCCGTTTTTAATATAAATATCTTTTTCTTCAATTTTATTTTCATTGACGATAGTTATCTGTTTAAGAAGGTAATTTTGCATATCTTGAAAATTAATAAGAAAGAACCAAACCAATGCAAATTATAAAAAGCCTGGTTACATTGCTGGTATTTATTTGCCCGCTTATTGTAAAAGCTCAAACCACCTACCTGCCTGAAGGATCGAAAGAATATCAATTTATTGACAGGCTTGAAATTAAAGAAGGCAAAAATACTGACCTCAATTTTTCTACATTAAAACCTTACAGCAGGCGGGCTATTGTACAGGAAGCTGAATTTTTAGATAGCGCCCGCATGGCATATTCGAACTCTCTTACCAGTGATAACAATGAATGGGCCGGGCTTAACTTAACAAAGATCGACGAATATAACCTGCATAGCATACTGATGAATAATTCAGAATGGGTTACAGGTTCGAAAGAGAGTTTTTTAAGCAAAAAACCAGTTCTTAAAGGTTTGTATATTACCAAACCAAACCTGCTTGAAGTGAATGTTAAAGACTTTTTTCTCGCGTTGAACCCGGTAGTATCTTATGCTATGAGTAAAGAATCGTCTAACGATGAAAATGTTTTTTATAATAAAAGGGGCATCACAGCAAGGGGTCGGATCGCCGACCGGATCGGATTCTCCACAACGCTTACCGACAACCAGGAAAGAGGGCCCATATTTTTTCAAAACCGTGTTAATGAATTTCATGCAGTTCCCGGAGTTGGATTTTATAAAAAGTTTAAAACTACCGGCGTTGATTATTTTGATGCCAGGGGCTATGTAACTTTTAACGCCACAAAATATATTGACGTCCAGTTTGGATACGATAAGAATTTTATAGGAAATGGCTACAGAAGCCTTTTCCTTAGCGACTTTGGAAATAGTTATTTATTTCTGAAGATCAATACAAAAATCTGGAAGTTTAATTATCAAAACCTGTTCATGGAGTTGATGCCTGAATATTTAAAAAGTGGTGATAACCTGCTCGACAGAAAATATGCAGCCATGCATCACCTAAGCATGAACATTACCAAATGGCTGAATGTTGGTGTATTTGAAAGTGTAATTTTTGGACGGAAGAACCGGTTTGATTTCGAATACCTGAACCCGATAATTTTCCTGCGGCATATTGAAGGCACTGTTGGAAGTCCGGACAATGCTTTTGCAGGTGCGGATTTTAAAGTGAATGTGGCACATCATTTTCAGTTTTATGGACAATTACTTTTAGATGAATTTATCTTAAAAGAAATAACAAAAAATAATGGCTATTGGGCAAATAAGTATGGTTACCAGCTTGGTGCAAAATATGTGGATGCGTTTACGATCAAGAATCTTGATCTCGGCTTTGAAACCAACAGGGTAAGGCCTTTCACGTATTCGCACAATGATTCTGTAGCTAACTATACGCATTACAACCAGCCTTTGGCACACCCGCTGGGCGCCGGTTTCCAGGAATTTATCGGTATTGCGAAATACCAGCCTGCACCCAAGTGGTACGTTAATGCAAGGGCGATTTATTATTACCAGGGATTGGATTCAGCGGGGGAAAATTTTGGAAGCAATCCATTTGAATTGTACACAACCCGGGGTAATGATTTTGGTTATTATATTGGAAGTGGTAATAAAATAAAAGTGCTTAATGCTTCCCTTTCTGTATCGTATGAACTTACGGAAAACCTTTTTGTTGAGGCTTCTTACCTGTATCGCAAAACTTCAGCTACTATTGGTGCAGGATCCGGCAATACAAGTGTTTTTGGAATTGGCATAAGGTGGAATGCTGCCAGAAGAGAATATGACTATTAACATGAGACCGAATCGCCCAGGGAACAAGCAACCTTAAGAAGCCTGCTGTGCAGTTTATAAGTTTGATACAGGTTACCTTAATCTAAGCCATGATCAGCTATCATTTTTTTAAAAAAAGCCAGTAAGTGTTTTCGCTTCGCCACAGAACAATTTCAATGAAGTTACTCAACCGTTAGAGAAAAGGTAATCATTTTAGAATTGATCTTGTCTATCACATTCGAGTAACGAAGGTCAGGGTCGCGGCTGTGAACGTTTACGATTCCGCTGCTCAGCTTTATTTCCGGGGATAGTACAAAATAAGGAAAGTAAATATTGAATCCCATGCCGAGTTCTACACTAAAATCGTAGGGTCTTAATTTTATAAGATCTTCTGCTTTACGGGCTCCGGCATTACTGGCAAGATCATAGTCGAATTTGCCGCCTGCAATTGTATATACTTTAAAATTTCCTATGCGATCGCTGCTGAATTTTAATTGTACCGGGAAACTAAGGGTAATGGATTGTATTTTCTTTTCAACCTGGGAATCGCTGGCATATTTTTCGGAATACAAAAAAGCCTTTTCAGAAAAAGTAAGATCCAATGGATGTACTCTTACATCAAAATGATTGCTCATGCGAAGATTTACCAGCCACGCCAGGTTAATACCTGTGCTATTGATGCTTTCGACATCCATGATGGAATCGTACTGTAAAAATCTCGGGTGAAGGGTAAAATTAAAATGTGATTTGTTATAGCCAAGGTTAATTCCAAAATGATACTGCTTATCATCATGACCGTCCTGGTTAAGGACATCACGCAGTTGTGCCATGGACGCAGTAGAACAAAACACGAATGACAGTACCAGTAAAACTATTTTTCGCCGCAATAGATTGTGCATATTCCTAAACTCAATGTTTTGTAGAAACTGTGTCTATATTGTAACTGGTTTAAAATGTGAATGAAAGCTTCCCTTTCAGGAAATTTTTGAACAGAATCATTTAAGTATCGATATGCATCATTATTTTTAGAAATCAATTTGCCAATATTAGGCGTAATAAACTTCATATAAAATTTATAAAGATTTTTTACCAGGGGCAGAGAAGGCTTTGAAAATTCCAGGACCACCAATTTACCACCCGGCTTCAGTACCCGGTATATTTCAGAAAGCCCCTTTTCAAGATGCTCAAAATTTCTTACCCCAAACGCCACGGTCACTGCATCAAACGAGTTATCATTAAAAAAAATTGCCTCACTATCACCCTTTAACAACTGAATTTGCTTGTCCAGTCCCAAATTGGTTATCTTTTTCCTGCCCAGATCAAGCATACCCTCGCTTATATCAATACCGGTAATCTTGTGCGGTTTTAATATTTTATAGCAGGTAAGTGCCAAATCCCCGGTACCCGTGGCAACATCCAGAATATTTTCAGGATGCAAAGAGACCAGTTCCCGGATCGCCTTTTTTCGCCAGCTTACATCAATACCGGCACTTAAAAACCGGTTCAGAAAATCATAGCGGAAAGCGATGGTATCAAACATACTTTCCACCTGCTTCTTCTTGCTTTCACCTGATTTCCTGAAAGGAACTACCGTATCGTGTTTGTAAGTATTCATTGACCCCAAAGATAGTTTTTTGCCTGTATAACATGCTGAGTTACTTATTCTTTCACTTTTATTTTTGATTTTATTTTGACAGCAGGCTACTGACACAAATATAGCGCCCGTATAATACAAATTGTATCTTGCACATGGTATGCATATAAAACAAGCAGAATACATCATCAGCAGTCCTTCTTTTGAAAAATGTCCTGCACCGGATAAGCCGGAATACGCTTTCATCGGCAGGAGTAATGTAGGCAAATCATCGCTTATAAATATGCTGTGCAATAATGACAAGCTGGCAAAAACATCTAACGCTCCGGGCAAAACGCAATTGATAAATCATTTTGAAATCAGCAGTGTCCCAAAAGCAGGTGAATACAATGAAACAAGATGGTACCTTGTAGATTTGCCAGGTTATGGCTTTGCTAAAATATCCCAAAGCAGCCGCCGGAGATGGGAACAAATGATTGAAAATTATCTTCGCAAAAGAGAAAATCTAACCAACGTTTTTGTATTGATAGACGCGAGACATACTCCTCAAAAGCTGGATCTTGATTTCATAAAAAAGCTGGGATTGTGGCAGGTTCCTTTCACACTTGTATTTACAAAATCAGACAAGGAAAAACAAGCGATAGTTAGTAAGAATGTGAAATTGTTTTTGGAAACCCTTAAAAAAACGCAACAATTTTTACCTCAGCATTTCCTCACCAGCTCAATAAAAAAAACGGGAAGAACAAAAATTTTGGACCTCATCACTGAAATGAATCTTGATAACACAACGGCTTGATCTTAGTAGAATATCCTGTTTAGCATTACAACTATTTGGGCTTTTCTGAAAACAGGTTTCAATTAACCAACTAAAAGTTGGAAAGCAAATGATTCCCAGCAAAAAGTTAGTTCACCATTTTATTGGCGCAACTGCTGCTTGCGAAAGCTTCCGGCTTGGCTTTGAATGCGAAACCCATACCAAGAATGTATCCCATGGCTTCACGTAAGGCTTCATTGCTTTTAAAATGGGGATTGGTGTTGATGTCAGCATGCACTTCCATGTCCACATCGTACGTCGTAAAAAGGTCGCAAAGTTCGTAGGCAATTTCAATGCTTTTGGCTACTTCTACCAGCATGCGTTCCTTAATGCTGTACACGACTTTTGTTTTATCATTGTGAATAAACATAAAGCCTCCGTGTCCTTCGCGGAGAAAAACAATGACTGTGGCAAACTCGGTATCCGCCCCTTTTACCTGGCTATCGGTACCAATGCAAACTTTTAATTTGTAACCTGCTTTTGTTTCTTTTTGGATGGCTAATTCTACAGCTCCTTTTATGGGAAGATCGATAGTGTCGCCGTTAAATTTTCTCCAGCGCATAAATTAAGGTTTTTTAAAATTACCAAAATTCTTACAACAAAAGAGATAAATCTGATTGATAATGATTACTTAACGGCCAAAAGTAGCATTTCCAGCGTTTACTTTATGAATGTCAAAACTTAGTCAAAGTAGAAAAAAATCCTGGTCGCGCAGGTAAAAAAAAGGGCCAGCCCCTAACGCTGACCCTTAACTTACACATGAATCTACCTTACAGTTTTACAATTCTTTTTGTCAGTCTTTGATTATTACTTATTAGCTGTATGAGATAAATTCCGTTAGGACTGTCATTTATATTAATAGTATTGATTCCTGTTTTTCCTTTTCCGCCGTGGATAATCCGGCCACTCATGTCTGCTAATTTATAATCAAAATTTTCTGTAGCAGTTATCGTGACTTCACTATGAACCAGTGTAGAAAACTTAAATGATTTTTCGGGGTTACTGTTTAATTTTAATGAAATCACATTTGAAAACACTACCTGGTCTGTTACGGATATCGCTTTAAGACGGTAGTAAACATTTTCACTAGTCCAGGGAGTATAGCGGTAGTTCAATGAACCCCGGACTAACCTCGTAAGTGTTGTAAAATTTGTACCGTTAGCAGAGTTTTCAATTTCAAGGCTGCTTATGGGTTCATCTGAAGTAATGTTCCAGGCCAGGTTATGCGTACCCTTGTCTGTTTTACCTAAAAGTAACACCTGCTTTATAGGCGTAGTTGACAGCGGAGAAAAAGTTCCTGAAATATTATAAGAACCCAGGCTCCCGTAACTACTGGTATTGATATTTCCTGTTCCCTCAACCACAACGAAATAAACGCCTGAAGTTAAGGTAGTATCAATAGTCGCATTCAAAATGTCAGCCTGGTCAAACAACTCTATTATTTGTAAATCCGAATTAAGCAATTCTAATTTTACATCAAGATCAGCGCCTTCATTGTTTGGTCCTACAGCATATGGTTTTGCATCGAGATGTAGTTGACCGGTTTGCGAAAGATTAAGTTTGAAAACATCTTTGTCAGTATTAGTGGTAATGATGCCACTGTCTGCAAATGTTTTATTATTAATAGAGACAACGGTTGGATTCACATTGGGATCATCACTGTGATCATCCGTTCTGTACGTAAATCCATTGACGGTTGTAATAATTGAAAGATTATCCTGGTCTGCGGAGCAACCATAAGGCGTAGGTCCGTTATTCCATCCTGAAAGATTTTTATAATAGCTGTTTCCCATTACCGGCGCCCATCCTATTTCTCCTGATCCGGTGCCAGCATTATAGGTGGCTAGTAAGGTACAGGTTACGTTATATGTTGATTGGTGAGAAAGCCCAACCGTATGCCCGCTTTCGTGGGTGCAGCATTCGGCTACCATTTTTGCATTGTTCGGTCCAAGCCTGTCGCAAAAAACAAAGGAGGGTGTATCATCGCCCCAGGTAAATGAGCCTGTATAGGAAACTCCCCCCACACCGGTAAACCAACCACTGGTGGGTGTAATGATTACACGCATTCTTTTTGTAAGAGGCGCTGCTAAAAATTTAGTGGAGTCTGTAGTTATATTGATATTAAAAGGCCGGTAATCTTCAGATACACGGTTAAATATCTCAATGATCTGACCATCGTTTAATCCTGAAGGGGCACAATTTAACGGGTTACCTCCGTTCCATGATGATGATTGCACATAGTGGCCATCAAAGTCAAGGAAAATAGTTGCTTTTGCGGACGGCAAGCTACTTAATAAAGGGAGACAACTGGCTTTCATTGAAAATAAAATAATATTGGGAATTAAAAGGGTAAAAAGTTTTTTCATGATTTAGGGATTTAGGGTTACCCTTGTTCAAAATTGTAAGGTGCGGATCGGTTAATAATCCTGAATAAGATCTTCAGTTTTGATTTTATTGAAAGAATAGTTACCTATATTATCTTTTTGCAATACATACCCGTCAGCATATTTCTCATTTATAATACGTCCAACATATGTGATGGTATTGTCATCATTGATTCTTTTCGAAATAGAGAGCAATGAATTGTGCAATTCCGGCGACTTAATTATTACACTGTAGAGATTGCTGAATTTTTTAATGGAAGAAAAAATGGTTCCTGTAAACGAAAACTTGTTGGAAAAATTTAATTGTATGGAAGAACCCACTGTTGCAGTAAAGGCCTTATCCAGTTCTGCTTCCGCAGCCGGTATATTTGCAGAAAAACTATTAAATAGATCAGGCCGCGACGATGAGAGGACTTGCGCTTTAACATAGTAAGTTGCCGTTAGCAACATACATAGTGTTAACGCTTTGGATATGGTTTTCATGGTGCAGAATTTCGTTATCCAACAGAGCCGGATACACAATAAACGACACATATCTATAAAAATTATACTTTTCCTGAAAAAAAAGCCAAATAATATAAATCTGGTAAAAAGTACGCGAAGAAACGGGTACTAATACTGCCCTGTACTTAGTAAAACCAGCGTACAGGCTTCTTGTGGCAGGATGCCATGTTGTATCGCCATTGTAGCAAGTTCCTCGTTTTCCGCTCCGGGATTGAAAATAATGCGCTTTGGATGTACCGAAAAAATATACTGGTAATATTGTTTCTGATTCCCGGCATTCAGGTAAAGACTCACCGTGTCCAGGTTGTCAATATGCCTGGGTTCTGTTTCAATAGTAACTTTACCTACTGTGCCGCTGCGCTTACCGATGGCCGTTACCTCATGCCCCTTTGCCTGGAGCGCGTTTACTGCCAGGTAACTATAACGGGAAGGGTTGTCCGAAGCACCTAATACAAGTGTCTTTTTATTTGCCATGGTTGACTATTGACTTAAAAATTTTGCTCTTAATTCCGGGGTTGGTATCATACACTCGTCTTTTCTTCCAAACCAGCGATACCTGTTCCTGGCGATAATATTATAAACGCCATCTCTTATAAATTTTGGCACAATAATTAAACTATACAAAAGACCCCAAATACCATTCAATTTTTTCACAACCCTCAGGGCCGCAGTGGAACGATCGTATAGTTTTCTATTTTCAACAAGAATGAAGGAGTGCATTTCATTACCGGGGAAATTGTGCTCCGCCAATATCTTTTTTCCTTCTCCTGATTGTAAAGACGCAAACACAAATTGATTGCTGTTATCCCGCTTTATTACAAACTGCACTGCTGCATTGCAAAGATTGCAAACGCCATCGAATAGTATAATTGATTGTTGGTCCATTACACTGCAAAATTACTAAAACTCTTTTCCATGGGTGGCTTTTACCATTTTATTGATAAGAAAGGGAAACGGCTTAATCGCACTGATAAATAAATTTGTCATTCGCTCTTTACCAAATAATTTTTGGATCAACCGCCCATTACTAAGCCGGTTGTCAAAATTTTTTTTCCATTTCCGTGCGTAGTCGTTTTCCATTTGCTTCCTGGTAATTTTTTTATTTAAATACAGATCTATTGATTCAAAAGCATTTTTTGACGAATGTAGCGCCATACTCATACCATTGCCACACAACGGGGTTATCATCCCTGCTGCATCCCCAATCATCAACACATGGTTTTCTACCTGCGACTTTCTATTAAAACTTATTTGTGAAATAATAACCGGTTCCGGGAAAAGAAATTCAGATTCAGCAAATATTTTTCTTAAAAATGGATTCCTGCATAAGATATTTTGTTCCATTTGTTTGATTGAATTATTATTTTTCTTAAGATTTTGCGCTGTTGTTAAATAACAAAGACAACATACATTCCCTTCCACCCTGGAAATACCACAATATCCATTCTTAAAATTGTGCAGTGCAATAACGTCATCCGGGAAAGAAGTTTTAATATGATATTTCACGCCGATATAATTGTTCAGCTTACCTGGTTTTTGTTGTATAAAGTCTCTTGACCACCTGACATCGAGATTGCTTCGCTTACCGAAACACCCGGAAGCAACGCGGCACTTGATTTTTCCACCATTATACAGTACCTCAAACGACTCTTCATTAACCACAACATCGGTTACTTTCGTTTCTTCAAATACTTGTACGCCATTTGCCACGGCAATTGTTTTCAATTCATAGTCAATATAAAAACGGCTTATGCCAAAACCTCCCAGGTCCAGGCTTGCTTTTAGATAATTTCCATTGGGAGAAGAAACTATTAATTTTTTTATAATGGGCAAATCAAGTTGCGAGAGAGTAAGCCCGAGGCTTTCAATAAACTTCCAGCTTTCAAGACTTATGTATTCACCGCACACACGATGGAAAGGATATTTTTCCTTTTCAAATAAAATAACTTTATGACCATTTTTAGCAAGTAAAATTGAAAGAGAGAGCCCGGCAAGGCCACCCCCTATAATACCAACATCGAATGAGGTTGAATTGGTTTCGAAATTCTTATTGGTTGGTGTAGCGCTCAATTTACGTTTTCAATTTTATATTTTCTTACCCTTGAAATAATCAGTCCATCCCCTTGTTGATAAAAACCCGGTTCTTGCTTACTATCAAATACCTGAAAGCCCATTTCCATTGAATGGAAAAATTGATTACCCCTGCCTTGTTAAAAATATATTGCCATTCCCTTTTTTTAAAGCCTCTCAATACAGAAATTGGAGCATCATTTTTTACCAGATATGATTTCGAAAAAAACTTTGTTGCATATTTAATAAAATTATAGGCAACGGGATGGCGATGCAGATCGTTAATAAAAAATCCAACGGTTGCATTACACTCCATCCACTGCAACATCTCTATGAGTTCATCATCTGTAAAATGATGACAAAAAAGAGAAGAAAATATAATATCCGGTTTGTTACCTCCCAGGGTTACCCTCCTGTAATCTGAAACAATGAAATGTACGTCACCAATCTTCGATTTTTTTTTTGCAAAAAAAATGCATTCGGGATTGATATCTATCCCGGTAAATTTTGCTTCAATTTTATTTGTACGACAAAATTTCCAGAGGGAATTTAAATTATCGCCGCCACCGCATCCTATTTCACAAACTGAAATTTTCTTATTACTTCCTAAAAGTTTCTTAAATCCTTTAATGGTTATTAAATGACCGCCCAGATGGGTATTAATAAAATCAAGCTCTTTCATATTTTCAGCAATATCCTTAAATGGAATATTATTCCCGTCCAGCATTTCTTGTTGGTATGATCGGCGCCTGTAATCAATCATCAGATAAGATAAATGTCTCTAAGGTAAGGCCGGGGCCAAAAGCGGCTCCAAAAATATTAGTTTGCTTTTCTTTTTTAATTACCAGCGAATCCATAATTTCTTTCAGCACAAATAAAATAGTAGGTGACGACATGTTACCATAATTTTTCAAAACATTATAAGAATGGTGAAGATCATCTGCAGATATGCCTATACTTTTTTCAATTGAAGTAAGAATTCTTTTACCACCGGGGTGAATGCACCAATGTGAAATTTCATCTTTATCACATTTGGCATGCCGTAAGGAATTCTGCAAAAGTGTATTAAAATCCTGCTCTATCAGTTCAGGTACATAACCGGAAAGTGTCATTAAAAACCCGGATGATGACAGCTCCCAACTCATATCCTTTTTTCCTTTAAAGGCGACTTCAGAATAGAAATTATTTATCCTTAAACCAGGCATATCATAATCATTATGTGTAACTAACACCGCAGCGGCGCCGTCTCCGAACAAAAGACTGGAAGCAATATTATCTATAGTACGCTCTTTTTGAAAATGCAATGTACAAAGCTCCGTACATACAACTAAAACCTTTGCGCTTTTGTCACTGGCACAAAACGCTTCGGCTAATTTTAAACCATGTATCGCCGCATAACAACCCATAAAATTCACCGAGGTTCTGAAAATATTGGCACGCAGGTCCATCGCTTCCATTACCTGCAAATCAAGTCCGGGGGCACTCATGCCCGTACAGCTTATCGTGACCAGGTGAGTTATTTCATCCTTTGAAATTTTATCTTCGATGCATTTTTCAACAGCATTTACAGTAAGGGCAGGAGCGGTGTTATTGAACCATTTCATCCTGAGTTCAAGGTTTGGAAAAGGCTCCAGGTTTTCTGTGGCCGGATAAAATTGCCAGTCATCTGCATTCAAACTATAATCGGGCACTACGGAATACCTGGTATCAATAGCGCTTTGATGATATAGATATTTGAGTTTGCGTTTGTCCGTTTCATTCATAGCATACACGTCCTGCATAAATGAGAGGATGTCTTCCTGGACATGCCTGAAAGAAGGAACCGATGTGGATATAGAAACAATTTTACTCAATGAGATGCAATATTAAAAGAATGATAAAACCAAGGTTGGTGCATACAGATGCTAACAAATTCATTCGCATTGTGTTCTTAAAGTTAGCTTCTTTTTTATTTTTA